>CAZBDF010000001.1:0-36729 GCA_964490385.1 uncultured Lentimicrobiaceae bacterium
TAATTTTATTTAAGATTGCTGATTAATGAGTGTAGATTTTTGATTTATTATAATTTGATAATCAGGGACATCTTAAATTAAAAATCGTTAATCGACAATCATACATCATAATCATTGCCTAAACTTATTAGCATTGGTCCTCAGTTCGCAGTCTTCAGTGCCCTTGCTTAACCTACATTATTATGCATCATGTTTGTAATAAGTAGGGGTCATTGCGAGCGAAGCAAAGCAATCTTTTTCCAGCAATCCGTGTTTGATAAGTACTACTTTTTTTACTAAACTCTTTCCATAATAATTTCCTTCCCACACCCTATTTCCTTCTCATCAACGTTAACCATTCATGCTAAACCGATTTATAATTCTGTTCTTTCTAATTTTACAGTCGATTGTTGCATTGCCCCAAAAGCCTGTAACAACATTTGACATTCCCATTTTTGCCTACCATCGCTTTGGTGATGATCGATATCCAAGCACAAACATTTCGCTGAAAATCTTCGAGGAGCAGCTTCAATACTTGAAGCAAAATAATTACACTGTACTCACCTTTGGTGATGCTATTGCGAAATGGGAGAATTCTGGGCCAATTCCTGAAAAGGCGGTGATACTTACCGTTGATGATGGCTATTTGAGTTTTTATACCGGCGGATTTCCATTACTGAAAAAGTACGACTTTAAGGCCACAGTTTTTGTTCAAACCGGAACGGTTGGTGGAGGTGATTTTATGTCGTGGCAACAAATCAAGGAGATTCAGGATGCCGGGATTGAAATTGGCAACCATTCTGATTCGCATGCGTATTTTGTGAATTTACCTGAAAATGAAAGGAAAAGAGTTTTTCAATTAGATTTTGAAACTGCGTCTTCAGTATTAAAAATCCATCTTGGGAAGGCTCCCCAAATTTATGCATACCCTTATGGTGAATGGACAAAAGACATGGAAGACGTACTGCAAAGAAAAGGCGTGCTGGCAGCAGCAGTACAAAAATCAGGTGTGTTTTGCGAAAGCAGCCCTGCCTTTGCTATTCCGCGTTTCCCGATGGGCGGGCCATTTGCTACCATCAATGGATTTAAAAATAAGCTACAAATGAAAGCACTTCGAGTTGCGGAAGTCTCGCCAGCGACACCATTTTTGAATGAGAATCCACCCAAGCTGACTTTAAAACTTGTTCCCGGGAAAATCAACATCAACCAGGCCCAGTTTTTTGTAGGTGGGAAAAAATCAGAAAATATCGAGGTGAGTTTTGACAACGACATTCCTATCATTGAAGTTGTATCTCCCGAAAAACTCACCGACCGCCGCACGCTCTACACCATCACCGCTCCTTCGGTTGATGGGAAAACCTGGCACTGGTACAGCCATTTGTGGATCAGTCCGGAGGTGAAAGAGGAGTAATAAGCTCACCAGCATCAATTAAAACTTCCAGTTTTTACCTTTAATCGTTTGCCCCAGGCAAGGCAACACTTGATTCAATACTCATGAAGAAATCGCATGGCCTGTCTGAAAATATGGCTGGCAGCCATGGCCTGAGTTTTGAATTTACAAATCCCTCGTCCGGGAATTTAATCAACATCGATATTATCGCGAAGGAGCTACAAACTGTATCTTTTCGATTGTTTGGTTATCAGGGGCAAGTTTTATCGGAAACGCCAAAAAACACAATTCACCCTGGCAGAAGTCAATTTTCTTTTATTGTTGATTTCTTCCCGGGGATAGGGGAATCCATGCCTACAATTGTATCTGTAGTAACAAAAGATATTGTCATGAGAAGAACCCAACTTTTTCAGTTTGTTGTGCTCGTATTGTTTTTCCTTATCAATGGATGCCAATCAAATACTCAAAAAGGCGAAACCGGTAGCCTGTTTATTATTGGCGGGGGCCAGCGCCCTCCTGAACTTATGCAACAATTATTGGATGCTGCCAATCTCCAACCTGATGATTATATTCTTATCCTACCCTTTTCGAGTATTGAGCCCGTGGAATCTTCCAGGTATGTTACAAAGCAATTCCTTGAACTTGGGGTATCAACTATTAAAACCCTGTTTCTAAATACTGATTCATTGTTATCTGCGTCAGCGCTGGATTCGGTGAGGGAAGCACGACTGATTTATATCACGGGTGGAAATCAGAATTTGTTTATGAAAACTGCCAAACGAACCGGTTTAACCACTGCTATCCACGATGCATATATGCAAGGTGCAATGATTGCCGGAACCAGTGCCGGGGCAGCTGTTATGAGTAAAAAAATGATTACCGGCAATCAGCTATCACTCGCTGAATACTCGGGGAATTTTAGGACAATCCACCAAAATAACATCGAAATTAGCGAGGGTTTGGGGCTGCTTAACAACGCCATCATCGACCAGCACTTTATCCAGCGCGCGCGCATGAACCGTTTGCTTTCGGTTGCTATCGAATACCCGGACGAGTTATGCATTGGTATCGACGAATCCACTGCAATTCTTGTAAATGGAGATAATGCAATTGTAGTTGGGAGTAGTCAGGTTGTTGTAGTCAGTAATCACGACAAGCTAATGAAAACTCACAATGGTTTGCTTGGCGCTGAAGATCTACAAGTAAAAGTGCTGCTTCCGGGAGATTCTTTTAAAATTGATTAGCAGGTATTGATTTATGAAAATAAAAACAATCGCCCCCAAAATCCCTGACACTTTTTCTATTCTGCTCATTATCATGGTAATATTTATCGCCCTGACCTGGATAATACCTGCCGGGATGTACGACCGTGAGGTTTCAGATTTTGGGGGCATCCGCAAAGAAGTGCTGATACCAGGTTCTTACCGCCAGGTAGATTCGAACCCCCAGGGGATTGGTGCATTTTTAATGGCACCCATCAGGGGATTTATAGCTGCATCACAAATTATTGGGTTTTGCCTGCTTGTTGGAGGGGCCTTTGGAGTTTTCAACCGCACGGGAGCCATCAATGCCGGATTGACACAGGTGCTTAAAAACAGTCGAAAAAATCCCCGCCAGAAAAAGTTTATTGTCCCTTTGGTGATGCTGATTTTTTCACTTGCTGGCGCCACTTTTGGCATGAGCGAAAGTGTTTTGGTATTTATAATAATAACCATACCACTGTCACTTGCATTGGGCTACGACAGTATTGTAGGTATTTGCATGTCGTTTTTGGCAGCTGGGGTAGGCTTCGCAGGTGCATTTTTCAATCCATTTACCATCGGTATCGCGCAGGGCATTTCCGAGATCCCCTTGTTCAGTGGTTGGGAATACAGGATTGTAATATGGCTTGTACTAACACTTGCCGCGATACTTTTCGTAGCGCGATACATCAGGAAAATTGAAAAAAACCCTGAGCTCAGCCCGGTTTATCAAATTGATCAAAAAAGGAAACCAAGCACCATCGACAAGAATGACACCACAAAAATGACAATAAAGCATAAAATCATTCTTTGGATATTGCTCGCTACTTTTATTATCCTGGTCATTGGATCGAACAACTGGAAATGGTATATTAACGAGATAGCGGCACTTTTTACCGCTGCTGCAATCGTGGTGGCAATCATCTTTCGCTTGTCGGGGAAAAATGCGATGGAGGCTTTCGTGGAAGGTGCAAAGGGAATGACAATGGCAGCCTTGGTAATTGGTATTTCGAGGGGCTTACTTATCATTGCCACTGATGGCAAAATCATCGATACCATGCTTCATTCAATGGCTGAAGCCACGTCAGGAGTATCACCCGCCATTACTGCCCAAATCATGTTCCTGGTGCAAGGGGCCATCAACTTCTTCGTTCCTTCGGGTTCGGGGCAGGCGGCGCTTACCATGCCGGTTATGGCACCCCTAAGCGACCTGGTTGGTGTTTCGCGTCAAACGGCGGTACTGGCTTTTCAGCTCGGCGATGGTATTTTTAATATGATTATCCCCACCAGTGGAGTTACCATGGGCGCGCTTTCTATTGCCAAAATTCCTTATCAATTGTGGTTTAAATGGTTGCTTCCGCTAATCCTGATCCTAATGATCTTGGCCATGATCTTGATGATCCCTCCCACAATTATGTTTCAATATTAACCTGATTTATCCAGAAAAAAAAGAGGCTGCCCGAACCGGGCAACCTCTAATCAAAACTATGAGAAAAATCGTATTACTTGATTACAAACCTTGAAGTTTGTGTTTCATTCGCTGTTTGAACTTTCAAAAAATATACACCGGCAGGCAGGTCGGAAACACTGATTGTTTGGGTGTTGCTATTACTAACATTGGATTTCATAACGAGGCTTCCATGGATGTTAACAATACTTAGGTTTTGGATATCATTTCCTGAAACAATATTCAAAATATCTGTTGCAGGATTTGGATATATCGCGAGCGAAGTAACTTCCTGATCAGATATACCTGTTGTATTGGTGATATCATCAGCATCGCGTGGGTTAAGTCTATACTCTCCAAAAGAAAAATCGACAACACCGGTGATACGGTAAACTTCACCAACTGTTAAAACCACATTTAGCAGCTGATAATCCACGTTATCTCCAATTTTAAATTGTGTTGTGCCGTCATCATCTGTACAGAGATAGTAGAAGTCCTCTTCGTTGTATTCAGTTACCAGGGCATTTTGAATATAGGTTAGCTGGCCTTCCCATTTTTCAGCCGATTCGCTGCCGGCAGGAAGAGTTATGTCTATATCGGCACCCATAATGAGTGAAGCAGGGTAAGGGTTATTCCCGGTGCTAAGGGTCTGAATGAGTATTGGGGAAACCAATTCATTTAAATCGTAATAAACATCTCTTTTTGCAGTAAAGATTACCTCGTCGCCCACGGCAACTTCTTCCTGAAAACTAAACCCAAAAATCATTACACCATGATAAGCACCTTCAGCATCGTGAACCCAAACATTGTTGTAGGCATCGTTGGCTGAAATGATTGCATGGAAGGTTGCAGAAATATCATTTTCGAGTACGCCATCAGGATTTGCATCATTGGTATGCGCGATGGATGCCATTCCTGCATAAATGTTAACAGGCTCGTCCATTCCATCCTGGTTAAGCTGGTCAATGGTTAAATCGAAAACCATACTTTCGGATGCGTCACTCAGGTGTACCAGAGTCGCATCATCAGCATCAATCATAGCACTACTAAAGGTAATATCTGTTGTGCCACTCAACATGAAATCAGCAGCATTTACTGCTTCAACATTTCCATTATAGCGCACATCCACTTCAGTTTCGCTCATGCAATATGCATTTTCCATGGCCAATGTGGTCCATTCTTCGTATCCGCCATTTACAACAAGGTTGGTTCCACCGCTTTCTACAAAGGAAGCATTGTCAACATACACGGTGGCTTCATCCACAAAATCATCCTGGTCGTAAAACTTGATCCAAACGTAGGAAAATACAGCCTCATCAGGAACTACCGCAGTCCAGGTGATGGTTTGCCACTCGGGATTGTCTTCGGAATATATGGGAGCTTCGCCATAAATGTCATTCCCATCAGCATCGTAAAAATCTGCATAAATCTTTAAGCGGCCCCTGGTATCATTATCCAGGATATCCAGTGAAAACGTGTACTCTGCTCCTGTATTCACTGCGAAGTTGTCGCTTAGTAAATATGGCACATTGGTGGTGTGAAGGTTCATCTGGCAGGATTTAGCCCCTTCAGTAAAAAATTCCGTGTTGGGCTCCAGGCTAATATCGCCCGGGCTTGGTGCGTCGATGAACCAGTTTGTTGGTACCTGGGCCGTAAGATTAAAGGCCAGTACCATGCATGTTAAAAAGAGTAAATGTTTCAGTTTCATAATTAATTAATTTTTAGTTAAACATATTATCTGTATTTATCAATTCCTATCGCGTAAGGGTTGCAGTCAGTTATAAAATCTTCCTTCTCGCTGCCATCGAGGTTGGCGCGTACAATAATGCCATTGGTTTTGTCGCTCCAGTATAATTTGCCTGCATCCAAATCGATGTCCATTCCCCAGCAAAATATTTCTGTCATTTCGGGGGCAATCACAACCTCCCCTGTCCCATCCAGGTTAGCCTTGCAGATGCCTTTGTCGAAATCGGCATAATACATTTTATTGTTTTCAACATCTATGCACATGGCACCACCATTTGTTCCGGGTACCAGTTCAGTAAAGGTATTTCCATTGAAATCGACACTGTACATCCCGCCGGTAAAATCATACTTATCATTTGTAAAAATAAACTTTTCTGATAAATAATCCCAGGCAAGGTCGATGGCCATTTCGGGAGGTGTGGAAAGCGACATGGGAATAAATATCTCCGATTCACTGCCATCGAAGTTGCACCTGCCAATGGCTTCCTGGGTTCCCCAGTACAATTTATCACCCACTATTTCGAGCCCAAAGGGATCGATAAGGTTGGGGTCGTTGATATCAATCACTACCTGAAGGTCGAAGCCTTCGAGGTCGTAACTATAAATCACACCCTCGCGGTAATCAGAAACAATTACCCTTGCATTGCTGGTGTCGATTACCATTCCATAGGGTTTATCCAGGCCGGTGTGCCCAAAGTCCTGAACTATCGGTGCATTGTCGTCTAAAACTGCATACCGCACGCTGTGGGTAGTACGGTCGGTAAAATAGAGGGTTTTCGTTTTTCCGGCAGTAGGATCCTTCACCTGCAAGTTTACAACCTTTTTAAGTGTATTGTAGTAAACCTCGTTAGACGCACCAACGGTAAGCGCAACAGTGTAAGTGCCCGGCTCGGTGTAGCTTATTTCCGGTTCCATTTCGGTGGATGTTTCGCCATTGCCAAATTCCCACAGGTAGGATGTGGCAAGAATAGATTTATTTGTGAATTTGACTGTTGTGGGAGCAGTAAGGTTATTGGTGGCCTCGTATTCGAAGTTGGCAATGGTACTGGCTTCCGGCATCAGTTCCCCGTCTTTGCATGCATCCAGCAGCAGTATCCCAATTAGGATGAAAATAAGGTTTAAAAATATTGTCGAACGTTTCATTGTATTAAGTTTTTCGTTTTAATAGCCGGGATTTTGATTTTCGGGGCCAATTGCTGAATTTGTATTTATTTCGGCAAAGGGGATTGGAAAAAGTAGCTGGTCGGAACTGTTCACTGTTGGCAGGGTTTGGAGGGCAAGATTGCTCCTGATTAAATCGAACCATCGCTGGCCTTCAAAGGTAAATTCCAACTGGCGTTGCTGAAGCATTTCCTGGAGCAGGGCATCATAATCCTGCAGGTCGACAGGCTCCAGCATCGCCCTTTCGCGAATGGCATTGATGTCGGCATTGATTCCATCAAAGGCCGACTGCTGGCGGATACGGGCTTCGGCACGGATGAGGTACATTTCGGCAAGCCGGAACACGTACACCCGATCAGCACCGCTTGAAATCTGCCAGTATTTGATTGAATATGGCTTATCCGAAAAACCGTCGAAGGAGGCATTCAGGCGTGTATCTTCTGCAGTAAATAGATTGATCAAATCCTCAGTTGGCGACACTTCGTAACGGCCTCCCAGCGAAGAAGGGAAACAATACTCGGCCATGCGGTTTTTGTCCTGATCGTTGTACTGCACTTCAAAAATAGATTCAGTATTGTTTTCGGAATTAAACAAGGAACTATAATCCGCCACAAGCGAATAATTGGTATTATTAATTACAGCATTCGCGTAGCTTTCCGCGTCAGCCCACCTTAGGTCGTAAAGGGCAATTTTGGCAAGCAAAGCTTGTGCCGCTACTGACGATGCCTTCCCGCTGGCCGTGTTGCCAATGTTTTGGCTGGCAAATTCAAGATCACCAACAATGTGGGTCAACACGTCTGCCATGGACGAACGTGGTGTATCCAAATCGTCGGTCGATAAAGTTGGTGTAACTTTTAATGGCGTATCCCCAAAATACCTGACAAGGTTAAAATAAGCCAGGCTCCTGATAAAATACAATTGCCCGGTGATGTTATTTTTATCTGCATCAGAAATATTTTCTACATTAGGCAGGTAATACAATACATTGTTTACACGGTTGATGGCAATATAACAAGCATTCCAGATTGATTCCGCGATGGTATTGTTCGAAAGCAGGTTGTTCAAACTGATGTTGTAATATTCCAGGATGGTTCCGGTGGCATTGGCATTGTCCGACGAAAGCTCGGCAGCTAAAACAGTATGCCGGCCATAAAATCCTGGCAATTGCAGGGCATCATAACAACCGTTGAGGGCCTGGTTGAGGTCTGATTGTGTTTGAATAGCCTCATTGGCAGGTATTGATTGTGTAGGCCCTGTATCAAGCTTGGCGCAGGATGCTGCTACAAATATCAAAAACAGAAATAATATATTCTTTTTCATTGTCATAAGTTTTTAAAATTTGAGATTTAAACCAACAGAAAATACGCGAGCAGAGGGATAGGTAAAAAAATCGGTACCATAGCGTAAATCATCATTTCCGGCATAATTAACTTCCGGGTCCATCCCGCTGTAGTTGGTTATCGTGAAAAGGTTTTGGGCTACAAGGTATAATTCCAGACGGCTCAGGCGCATTTTTTCAAGAACTTTTGGTTTAAAATCATAAGAAAGCCTTACAGTTTTAAATCGGAGATAAGAGCCATCTTCAATAAACCTGGATGAAGCCCTGTCGTTAATGTTGAGGTCGGCATTGGTGGCACGCGGAATTTGGCTAATGTCGCCCGGCTGCCGCCAACGATTCTGTATAGCTTGCAATTGATTGTCCTGCCCTTTCATCGACTCGATGTACCTCCTCGTGCCATTAAAAATGTCGTTACCATAGGTGTATTGAAGCATGATGTTCAGTGTAAATCCCTTGTACGAGAATATATTGGTGAGTGAACCAATAAAGTCGGGGTTGGGATCGCCAATAACCGTCCGGTCATTTTCGGTAATTTCACCATCGCCATCCACATCCCTAAAAACGATGTCGCCCGTTGACGGGTCAACCCCGAGGGATTCATAATTGTAAAAAACCCCAATAGGGTAGCCAACCCTCACGCTGTTTTCGCCCCTTCCAATCTGGTCGATTGGAATATCGTTGTACAATTTTGTTACTTCATTGCGGTTCAGGCTGAAATTTGTTGAAAGATCCCATTTGAACTCCCTTTCAATAATTTTGGCACCAAGCATAATTTCAATACCGTTGTTTTTCATCTCGCCAATATTTGAGATATAGGATCCAAAACCTGATGAAGGCGGAACCGGCCGGTATAGAAGGAGGTCCTTGGTTTGCTTGTTGTAAAAATCAAATTCAAAGGTTAGCTTGTTACTGAACATCGAAAGGTTAAATCCAATATCAAACTGGGTTGTCGATTCCCATTTCAGGTCAGGGTTTGGAAGTTGTGATGGATAGATGCCCGGGTTGAGTTGGTAATTTGCCCCTGACGAGTAAAGGTTCATATAGGCAAAATCAGGGATTCCGTCGTTACCCGTTAAACCATAACTTACACGGACTTTTAAATCATCTATGGAACTAACATTGAAAAAATCCTCTTCAGAAATCCTCCACGCGGCCGAAGCGGCAGGAAAGAAGCCATACTGATTATTGCCACCAAACTTTGAAGAGCCATCATAACGGCCACTCAGGGTAAACAGGTATTTGTATTTAAAATCATATTTAACCTCGCCAAAAAAGGAATTCAGCCCGCGGTCGAGCGCCGAGGCACTGCCAGCGGTAATAGTAGCAGCCGAAGCAATGTATTGGAAGTTCTCGTTGGGGAAATCCTGTCCGCGCAAATAAGTTGACCTGCGTTGGTATTTTTCAAAACTATATCCCAGCAGGGCATTAATTTGATGCTTCCCGTCAATTTCAGTTACATATCTTAAAATATTATTGCTCACAACATTCATCACGTTGGCAGTTGATTCAATGCCGAGTCCATTGTATTTTCCACCCTGTCGTGTCGTGGGCGGGTCGTAGGTATGCTCGCGCAGGTTATAATAATCGGCACTCCATTTGGTGTTAAAAGTCAATCCCTTATAAATCCTTATATCTGCAAAAATGCTTGAAATGCTCCTGAAAGAATAGTTCTCGTTGACGTGTAGGTTGCCGATAGACACCGGGTTTGCAAATGGACCGTCATCGTTATAAGTACCATCGGGATTGTAAACAGGATATATGGCCGGCATGGCAATGGCATTGGCCAGCGGCGAATTCAAGGATTGGTCGCCTTCCTTACGGTCGTTCTTCGAGTAACTCAAACCTATATTGGCCCCAACATTGATAAAGTCGTTTACTTTCACATCGAGGTTGGCGCGGCCATTTAAGCGGTCGTATGCCGTCCCAATCAAAGTACCTTCCTGAGTAAAATAATTTCCCGAGATATAGTACTTGGTTGATTTTGACCCTCCGACAGCAGACAATTCATAGTTGGCGATTGGCGCTGTGCTCAACACTTCATCCAACCAATCGGTGTCAATGGTATTGGTCTCAATTTCTTCCTGTGAATATACAGGCAATCCACCGGCTGCAATACTTGCATCATTTTTATACTCCATAAATTCCCTCGCGTTGAGCATGTCCAGTTTTTTGGCTACCTGCTGAACACCATAGTAGGCACTGAAATTGATTTTAGTTTTTTCGGCAGATCCTTTTTTCGTGGTAATCAGGATCACACCATTTGAAGCACGGCTTCCATAAATTGTTGTTGCTGATGCATCTTTCAAAACACTTATTGATTCGATGTCGCTGGGGTTAATGTCGGAAATGGCACTGGTGGTTTGGCCACTAAAACCTATTTGTCCAAAATCGCCGGTAATGATCGGGATTCCGTCAACCACGTAAAGGGGCTCACTCCCGGCGTTGATGGAACTTATCCCACGCACCCTCACCGAGATTCCCCCACCAGGTGTTCCCGAATTACTTACCACCTGCACACCCGTTGACTTTCCCTGGAGAATTTGATCGATACTAGAAACTGGTTTCTCGGCGAGTTCATCGCCCTTGATGGTACTCACTGAACTGGTGAGCAACTTTCGGCTTGATGAACCATAGCCAACCACAACCATCTCTTCAAGCTGTGTTGCAACTGGGCGAAGGGCTACATCAATCTCATTTTTGTCAGCCAACACCTCTAATGTTTGGTAGCCAATAAAGGAAAATATAAGCACCGACAAATTATCTGGCACCTCAATTTCGTACGCTCCGTCGATACCTGTTGCCGTGCCTTTAAGTGTACCTTTTATAACGATGCTCACCCCGGGCAAGGTGGAACCATTACTCGCATCTGTAACAGTTCCCCTGATCTTTTTTCCTTCCTGGGGAACTACCGGGGGCGATTTTTCGGCTTTCTTTTCTTTTGGTGTAAGCACTATTTTTTGCTGGATAATTTCGTGCTGGATATTCTTTTCATCCAACAAACCATTCAATACATCTTCAAGGGAGGCTTCGTTGTAGTTCACCGATACTGCCTGTTCAACATCAATTTTTGATGCATTGTAGACAAAGGTATAGTCACACTGCTTTTCAATTTTTTGAAGGACGGTCTTTAAAGGCTCGTCTTCCACGTCAAGGTTAATGGGCTTGCCTTGCCCTACACTTGCTTTTGCAGGAATGGGGATGAAAAATACCACCATTAGCAGCACCATTAAAACCTGGCTAAACACCTGATTAAACCTGGTGGCACCTTTTTGTTTAAAAAGTAAGCTTTGTTGCATATTTTTTTGGTTTATAGTTTACTTGGTAAAAGATATAGTGATAACATCATCAGTTTTTGAATAGCTCATCGGACTAATTTTTTGCATGAGCAGTAAAACTTCAGCAAGCGTATTTTTGTCGATAGTAAATGTGTATAGGTCATTATTTCGACCGGGATTTGAAATTTCAATTTCCACGCCATACCACCGCTCCAGCTTCCGGCATACAGAATAAATATCTTCCTGATCAAACACCAGCTTACCATCTGCCCATTGGGTCAGCATTTGTGCATCTACTTTCGATACACTCCCTGATTTGCTCATGCTATTGTAGGTGTGCTGTTCGCCCGGTATCAGTTCAACGCTTTTATAATTTTCGTTGCATGTAACTTGTACCTTGCCCGAAACAAGTACGGTTTGTACAAGCGGATCGCCCGGGTAGGAGGCCACCGAGAATTGTGTACCCAAAACAGAAACTGTAATCTCGGAAGTATTTACATGAAAAGGCATGCTTTCTGATTTGGCCACGTCAAAAAATGCCATTCCGCTTAAAGATACTTCCCTACATTTTTTATCAAAACTTTCAGGGTATTCAATCAGGCTCGATCCGGCCAGGATAACCTTGGAGCCATCAGGTAGTGTAAGTGGCGTTCGCTGGCCTGCCGGACTTTGTATGCTAAGCATTTTGGGTGAATGCCCAGAAAAAATGTCGCCGGAGTATATTATTCCGGCAATGATTAATCCTACGAGCAACACAGCGGCAACCCTGATTAGTGGCGCAAATCTGTGGATAAATGGCTGCCTGATCGTTTTCAGGTAAATATTATTCAACATCCTTTCCCTTGTTTCCTTGGGTAATTCAGCCGGGTTAATGTTGTTCCACTGCCCTTTCAACATTTGCTCCGATTCAGGAAGGGAATACACCTTGTCCTTTTCTTTTGAAGTTGCCTGGCCTAACATGAACCGGGTGAGCAATCCTTTTTTTTCCTCTTTTTGCATCGGAGTTTTATTGTTTGATAATGTTCATACAACTGTGGCGCAACTATCCCTTAGTGGAAAAAGAGTTTTTTGCAAGATTTTCAGGGGAGGGTATTTGGTGACTGTGTGGAAAAGCAAATTATGACTTGCCCTGGCATTTATGCCAGGGACTGAAGTGATGCAGGATAATTGGGTTTTAGCCCAAATAATCAAGGTTTGGGCTAAAGCCCATTATAATCAATGAGCCTTCAATCTCCGGGCTATAGCCCGGGGGAAGTCAGTTTTCAGGTTGTTTTCACACAGTCTTTGAAGGACGGGATTATTGATTCTTTTATTGTCAATTTTCATGAATTATTCAGGAGTAATCTTTTAGTGCAACACGCAATGCTTTTAATGCCAAACCAATATGCACTTCTACGGTTTTAGCAGAGATGTTAAGCTGCTGGCTGATTTCTTTGTGCGATAAACCTTTAATCCGGCTCAACTCGAAAACAAGTTTTCGCTTTTCGGGCATGGCATCGATGTGTTGGTGCAATATATCGGATACTTCATCAAGCAGAACAGTTTGCTCTGTATCGTTATTATTTTTCAAATGATTTTTCAGGTACTCGATGTAGTTCCATTCGTGAACCATTTTCTTATGCCGGTTAAAAATGATATTGCGGGCAATGGTAAAAATATAAGCGTTGAAATTAGCACCAGGGTCAACAGAAGTTCTTGACTCCCATAGTTTCACAAATACATTTTGGGTTATTTCTTCGGCATCAGCCGGATTGTGAACATAGGTTTGGGCAAAGTAAAAAATCTTGTCGCTGTAAAGGTGGAAGATCTCTGTAAAGGCTTTTTCATCACCTTCCTTGAAAGCCTGTATGATAGATTGCCGAACCGGTGATGTTTTGTTGCTGCTCAAAAAATACTTCTTGCTTGATTAAAAGCAAAAGTATGTTTTTTTTTTGCGATAGTAAGGCCGAAATTTACTCAGTGTTGCACTATTATTTTTTGTAGAATATTTTCTTTCGTGTCAAATTCGGCTTCAAGAAAATAAACTCCCGGGATGAGCCCTGTTAAACTTATTTGATGGTCAGACAGAGATTTGCTTTCATTGAATACTTTTTGTCCGGTGATGGAATAAATCGAAACTGAGAATGCTTGTTTTTGGCAAGTGATATTGAGTAGTTCAGCAGCCGGATTGGGCCAGACCCGAAACAATTCTATTTCTCCCTTTTGATCATTGTCGATTGAATATGCACTAACATGGCTTCCCGTTTGAAACTTTACAGGGCTGTTAATCAGTCTGATTTTCATGCTTTCGAAGCCTGCAATCATTTTGGGCGTGTTGTATTGCGCCGAATAGGTTTTTGTGGCAAAACCGCCTTTGGTGTTTTGCAATTCAATGATCATGGCAGGGGCATCACCAAAAGAGGTCACAAAAGTGTTCTGATCGGCAGGGGCATATTTCATGTAGTTCTTGCTTGTAAGCCATATCCCAAACCTGGCCTTGTACTGAAGCATGGCAAAAGGAATTCCGGCAGCGGGATTCATATACATGTCCGAATTTTTGTAACTATTGGGGATAATAACAGTTGTTTTTAGTAAGCCCAGGCCCTCCTTAAAAATTAGGGAGCCGGTTCCCGCGGCATTGTCAAGCAGGTAATTTTCGATAACTGTTTTGCCGGCAAAGCGGCTGTTATCGCCAACAAATGCAATCACCTTTCCATCGTGACTTACACGATCGGCCAATAATGCGCCATTGTTACCCTCATCAATAAAATGTTCCAAGATGTAATATTCGTTGTTTACAAACAAAAACTTTTCTGCTTCGTTGATGGCCCTTTCAAAATCGGGGTCCTCTCCCATTGATGCCACGCCACTATAAATCTGCACGTTTTGGGCACCAAGGTTATTCAGGCTGTTTTTAAAGGTTTCGGCCACAGCTTGATTTGAGCCGGTAATAATCAATAGGTCATCCGAAGGATTTCCGCACAGGTTTGCCAGGTTATTCAGCATTTCCTGATTGTCATTTAATGCATCGCCGCCACTGGCCAATATTAGGTAGTTGCCATTTTCTTCATCCACTTCCGGCGAAAATTCTTCACTAAGACCTGTTATTTCCCCGGTATTGAAATCAATGGTACATCCATGCAATAGCTGGGAAATTTCTAACGAATCAACAATCAGCATTTCTTCATCGAGGTGATAAGGTTCTGGGGACAAAGGTTTGTAAAGGTTTGCTGCCCCGGTTCCGTAAACCATACCTATGTTATCCCGTGAGATAGTCATTGCCGTGGTTTCATCAATTCCTACCCCATCGATAAGTTCGTCACGGTTCATTTTCCAATGGGCCAGAAAACCCAGCATCCGGCCACCACGTCCACGGTCGGTAAAATGAGAGTCGAAAATATAGCCCGGGAAGAAATCGAAGAAATCATTTTCGAGTGTTAGATATTGGTTGTTTGGGTCCTCGATGCATTCATCGGGATAAACACTTCCACGCTCGGCCGTAAAAATTACTTCCGACAAAACGGCCAGACCGGCTGAAGTTCCACAAATCACCCCACCCTGTTCCCATTTATCAATGATAGCCTGTTGGGTTAGCGTACCTTTATATGTAGCGTAATAATTCCACTGGTCGCCCCCTTTCAAGAATATCACATCATAATTCATCAAACTATCGTAGGTAGCCTGGCTGTTTGCGATGTTCTGCGAATTTATTTTAAAATCTTTAGCAGCCACGGCACCACAATGCTCCACAAGGTAGGTCCGCATCCAGCCTGAAGCTGAAGAATAAGAAACTATGGCCACTTTTTTATTAAACGATTGTTCCACTGCCCAGGAGTAAGGTTCGGTGCTCCAGGCATCCTCTTCGTCCGATTCGCTTCCGCCACCAATTATTAACAGGCTTCCTTGCGAAAACAATATCACGGGAAGGAAAATTAAAATTGCAAGTAGTTTATATTTCATCTTATAAAAGAGGTTTATTTGCTAAAATAGGTTTTCCTGACGATTTTGTAGTTATTGATGATGAGTTCTCCTTTAGCAATCATTACAACTATTTCCAGGTTTTTATCCAGGATTAAAAAATCTGCATCGAAGCCCGGCTGGATTTTGCCTTTGGTTTTCAACTTCAGTACTTCTGCCACGTTAGTACTCAATATGCTGATGGCAGTAGTCATGCTCATTTTCTCTTCCCTTAACATATCCCTGAATTCGTGGAGCAGGCTGATAGGTTTTCCGGTTTCGAGCTTCACAAGTTTTCCATTTTCATCAAATCCTGGTAAAGAACCCCCGGCATCCGAACTCATCGTAATATGATTGAGTGGTACGCCAGCCGCAATCAATTCTGCAGCAGCACGCGATGGTTTTATTTCATATTCGGGAAAATACGGGTAGGAGCTGGAAGTTATATCCACCACACCATTTCTGCCATACACTTTTGCATCTTCAAAAATATACTCGTTGCGGTTGACATGTGTTGGCAAAAATTGTTTGTATCCAAGCTCAGAATTCTCCACCACATCGTATAGGGGTTTAAAAGGGTTTTTGGCATCGCCCATGTGGATATTTACAATGCCGGCTTTCCCACCCAGCATTCCGCCTACACGAGCGTCTGCAGCAATTTTCGCTATTTCTGATATTGTGGGCACCGAACTACGGTGATCGGAAAGGGCAATTTCCCCGGCACCAATCACCTCTTCAATCATCGCGATATCCTCGGCCACGCTACCAAGGATTGTAGGAGGTGGCACCTGGTAAGCCCCGGTGTACATGTAGGCGGTTATCCCTTCATTGTTAAGCACTTTGGCTTTCATGAGCACCGAGCGGGGATCCCGTGTTATACCATCTGTACCCAGACATCCTACAGCCGTACACACGCCGGCTTCAAAAAAATCATTGATGTGCATCTCGGGTGTACGTGTTGCTGGCCCACCTTCACCTCCCGCACCGGAAAAATGGCAATGGCTATCTATGAAACCGGGAATCAACATGTGACTATCAGCATTAATCACCGTGTTGATATAGGGTGCTTTTCCCGAAATGGATCCATCAATAAATTGGATCTTGTTTCCTGCCAGCAAAATATCTTTTTTCCCCAGCGCATCAGGTGAAAAAATCTGTGCATTCTTTATTAGTATCATGGTGTAGTTGTCTGTTTCATTGCATATCAAAAAAAACCTTATGAATAAATACAATTGAAGAACAACAATCCCTTAAAGGGAAGTGGGCTTTTTACTTCAATACTATTTTCAAATTAACTTTAAAATAAGTCGATTAATATCGGGAAAACAAAAACCATAACAATGTTGCCCATACGGACTTGCTTTGCGTCGCAAGTTACAGGTTACAAGTTGCAACCTGTAACTTGCAACCTGCAACGATTCCGAATTGTTTTTAAGTAACGAAATTATCGTTAACAATAGTGGTCTTCGTAAATGCCTATACCCTCTCCCCCCATCTCTTCTCTGCCCATTGCTTTTGCTGATTGGCATCAAAGAAAGTCCAGGCAACAATGCGGCTTGTTTTGTTTCCCTGACCCATCGGGATGGTTTTAAATTCGGCGGCTTCTACTTTCTCCAGCGTTGCATAAGCAGATTTAAGGTTTGATTCTTTTGATATCAATGAAGAAAACCAATAACAGGATGCTGAGAACTTCTTGCTTTCGCGGATCATCTTGTTTACGAATCTTTTTTCACCCCCTTCGCACCACAATTCGTTGCTTTGTCCGCCAAAGTTCTTGATGGGCTTAACAACTTTTTTCTTGCTTAAGTTCTTCACCTTTCGAAATGTCCCTGCCTGGGCCTCGGCAAGTGAAGCATGGAATGGAGGGTTGCAAATTGTGAGGTCGATGTGCTGGTTTTTGTCGATGATATTGTAAAAATAATCTTGTGGGTCAGCTTGTAATTTTAGCTCAACGTTTTTGCGTATTACCGGATTTAATTCAACAATTTTACCCGCCGATTCGATGGCCACAGGATCGATATCGGAGCCAATAAATGACCAGCCATATTCAATGCTTCCAATAATTGGGTAAATACAATTTGCGCCCACACCAATATCGAGGCAATTGATTTGGGGCCCGATTGGCATTTTTCCAAAATTTTTGCTGGCCAACAAATCGGCCATATAATGAATGTAATTAGCCCTTCCGGGGATGGGCGGTGTTAAATAACCCTCAGGGATATCCCAATGATCGATACCATAAAAATGCTTTAATAGCACTTTATTTAACATGATCACCGCTTTGGGATCAGCAAAATCGATCGATTCATCACCGTATTTATTTGGCCTGACAAAGGAGGACAAATCGGGGCAGCTCACAATCAACTTACTGAAATCGTAGCGCGAACGATGTTTATTGCGCGGGTGTAATTTCGTTTTTTCTTTTTGGGCACTGCCTTTATCCACTTGGGGGGGATTTTTCATTCTCTTCAGTTTTTCTCTTGCTACATTGATTATTAAAATTTCAATGCAACTAAAGTATTGGTTATGGAGTTTTTAAATTCATTAGAAACACTAACCTGGTCTGCATAATCAGGCCACCGGCAAACTATGGTTTTGATTTCTTCAATAATTTTCTCTCCCTTTTTTATATTGTTCGCTTTTGCAACCGTAATCAGGTCGGCTTTATTAAGGCCCTTATGTTTTCCATTAATGCTTAGGGTATGCTGGCTCACCCATACATTTGTGGGATCGTACGAATAGCAAAGATCGTAAGCCGGAGCCAGTTCCCATTTGCCGCCTTGTTTCAACCTGAAAGAAAAATTCTTGGTATGGTCGTCATAGTTTGTCGACATTACATTGAACACCATCCGCCGGAACATTTGTTCAGCTTCAGGGTAAGTCAATTTTAGCATTCTCATGGTTTGAAACAATTGCTCGTAACTATAGCCATACAAATTGTTGTAATCAAAATGCTGGATGCCACAGAAGGTCTGTATGTGGTGTTTGGTGTTGCTTCCTTCCCTGTCAAATCTCTTTGTCATAAAGTGGGCGCGTCCGTTCTCTTCTAATAGCCTGCATTCCATCATTTCAATACCACAGTCTTTTGCCATCAAATGATAGGCATATTCAATCCTTCCAAATCCATGGCTCATTCCAACCTGTGCATCACTTACACCATCAATTTTGAGCAACCAGTGATCGAAACCATTGGGAGCAAATGTTTGTCCTGACCTGACTTCCCCGGTTTTTTTATTAAAAGCAATCACCGCTTTTGGCCTTGCTCCACCGGCAGAAGTTCCAATCTTTAATATTTCGCCCATGGCTTTGCGCTCATCTTCCCGCAGGTCAACTTCAAAACCTTCACGATCTGATAGCATTAATTGAGCAATTTCTACCAGGCTTTTTATTTCGATGGCAAAGGTTCGTTTGCTTCTTTTTAGTTTTGATGGTTCAAATTCGAGGGCACCCATCCCCCGGGCTCCTATAAAACATAATTGCTCCACAGGGTTCATACTATTTGGTGGCCGGCCATTTTGGGCAAGCCATGTATTGATGAGTTGATTTCCGTATTTATCAGGCAGTGAGTCTGCCAACAATCCGGGCAAACCGTTGAATGTGGCAGATTGCTCGTTTTTCGCTTTGCGAAGTTCAGGGAAGCTGTAAATCCGATCGCCGTTGTTAATGGGCATTTTTATGGGCGATAAGTCATAAGCCTTTGCCAAAAACTTTTTGTCGTACTGAAAGCTGGCCAGTTGGATATTTGCATCCCAGATTACAGCTCCCGCTATTTCACCCCATATTTTTACTTCTACAACATCTACCATCCTGCGTCTGTGTTTGGGTTTTGTTTATTGCTGCGGGCACGTTGCCTTTTGTTTTTTTGCAGCCTGGCATATTCAATGGGGCTGATTTCGGCATTAACTTTAAACGCATCCATCACATACAGCAAATCTAAGACCCGCAATACCTGGATCAAACTGCTTAAAGATATTTTCTCTCCCCGTTCCATGAGGCTGAGTGTTGAGCGGCTCAGCCCTGCTGCATTTGATACATCAGTTTGCGACCGGTTTTGATTCAATCTGTGATGTTGGACAAAACTTCCTATTTTTTCCATCAAGGCCTTATCGCTCATCGACGGCCAATCAATGTATGAAATATCATTCATTAAGTAGTAAATTTATAGTTACTGCATGAATTTTCATACAAAGGTAGTAATTTTTTTGAATAGTCAATTTTTTAGTGCATTATATATCATTCATTAAGTAGCGATATGATGCTTAGTGAATGAATATTCATGCAAATGGGCAAAATTTAGTATCAAAATTCAAACCTTTGGCACACCTCTACTGACGCCCCCATCTTCGCAAACTTCGGCGGGCAGGGAATGACCATCAATGACTTCTTGTTTGAAAAGCTTTCAATTTCCTCAAATCAATCAGTCTCCTAATCAATTTCGATATCATATTTTTCAAGCAGCCCAATTATTCCCGGATAAGAAAACTTTGCCTTTTTTATGCTGTTCAAATCTACATCAATTGAATAATTGAATGAGGTGCGGAAGTCTGCATGAGTAAGCATAGTATTATCAAATGTAGCTCCCATCAGGTCACAATTGTCAAATATTGCACTATTTAAATCACAATCGACAAAATCAACATCGTGTAATTTTGAATTGTTGAATACTGTTTTACTAATTTTTAACTTATAAAAAGAAGAATGATCGAGAATGCAATTTTCAATGGAAATTTGCAATCCAAATATATTACAATCGTTAAAATGTAAACCCAGCATTTTGCAATCACTGAAATGTACAATCCGTAAAGCTGTTTTTGTCAGCTTTGCTAAACTCAGGTTGCAGCCAGAAAATTCACAATCTTGGAAAATAGATTCAGACAGATTGCAATTTGAAAAATCACAATTGATGAATTTGCATACTTCATATTCACCTCTCTTCAGCTGCTGCTGATTGAAATCAATATTGCTAAAAGTTTTTCCTTCAATATATTGTTGGTCCATTTTGCAAAGCAATAAGCAAAGGCCTACTCTCCAAAAATCTCGGCCAGCCTAAGTTGCAAATCTTCACCACGCAAATCCTTGGCAATGATTACCCCGTCAGGGTCGAGCAGGAAGTTGGCTGGTATTGAACTAACGGCGTACTTTTGTGAAGCTTCATTGTCCCAATATTTCAAATCCGAAACCTGTGTCCATGTAAGTTGATCATCGGCAATGGCGGCAATCCATTTTTCTTTGCTGCGGTCGAGTGAAACGCCAAGAACATCAAAACCCTTGTCGCCAAAAGTTTGGTAAGCTAAAACCACATTGGGGTTCTCGGCACGACAGGGGCCACACCATGAGGCCCAAAAATCGATGAGTACATATTTACCTCGCAGGCTTTCTAAGGAAACCGGATTTCCATCGACATCATTTTGTGTAAAAACTGGTGCTATTTCGCCTTCCTGCACACTCTGGAGTTTAGCAATTCTTTCGTTCAGACTAACTGTATATTGTGATGATTGAACCGAAGTATCCAGGTTTGATGCAACATCTGTAAGTTCGTTAAAGTCGAAATAATAGCTATAGCGGAGTGTGATGTAAGGTGATACAACTGAAGTAATATTGGTCTTTGTGAAGTCAAGAATGAAATCCTTTTCGGCTTCTTCTACCACGTTGAATTCTTCCTCTATCTCTGCCATTGCTTTTTCATCACCAAGTTCCTGAGCTGCCTGGTAATCCTGGTAAATGGCTTTACGCTGAGTGGTATAATTTTCCAGCGTTTTATTGAATTTACCGAAAAGTTGCTGTGCTTCTGATCCCTTAATTTCAGGTGCGGTAATTGTACCGGAAACTGTAATAGCACCCTTATCAACAAAAAGTTGGATGTTCTCACGCATATCGGCAAAAGTTAACAGGTACAATTCAGGGGATTCGATGTTGCCGGTAAACTTGAAAGCCCCTTCGACAGATTCGGTGGAATCGACGGCGGTGAGTTCGTTATCAACTACATTCGATAGTTTTACCAGGCCATCGGGCAGTCCTTCAATATTTCCATCAATAGTAAATTGTGTGTCGCTGGTTGAACAGGCACCCATAAAAATTGCAAGTACTGCAATCCATAATAAATTTCTCATGTAAGTTAAGCTTAAGTTATTTAATGTGATAGTTAATTAAAATTCCAAAAATGCGTCAACTCCGAAAAGTAAGGGTTTGGACTAAAGTCCAGTAACATATTGGTTTTCTGTTACCCCGGGCTTAAGCCCGGGGGAATTCAAACTGCTGACCATTGGAGCTTTAGCCCAAATTCTGTATTTAATGATCACCTTTCGAAGGGGTTTCAAGTTTTAAAATATTTATTCGCGTGTTTTTAATTTCCAAATTTTCAATCCAGCACATTTTCAAATCAGTTTATTTTTTCTTCTGCCCAGAAAATAAAAATTGCATCAGGAAAACGAGAACAATTGTAGCTGCACCACTCAGTAAAATTCTGTAAATAGTTTGGCGAATTTCGCTGAAACTAAATACCTCGAGGAAAAACAATGCCGAATGATGTAGCACCACAAGGATGAGGGTGTAAAAGAAAAACCAACTGAAGCCGAGGTCCTTGATGCCGGGTTGGATGCCGGGTTCATACTCTCTTTTCGATTTCAGCAATTTCAATACCCCCGGCCTGCAAAAGGCCATGAACACTGATGCCGCAGCGTTTAAACCCAATGTATTCGAAAAGAAATCAACACTTAAACCCATTGCAAATGACGATAGCAGCAACAGCCAGCCTGCAGTTTCGAAGGGCAACAACAAAATAAAGTAAACATAAACGGCAGGATAGATGTAAGTCCCCAGCTGAAGATGATTTAATATCAACACCTGAAAGCCAAGCAATAAAACAAACCGTATGATATTCTTTCCTAACATCGTGTCAGTTATTCCTAATATTTTTGTTCTGCTTTTTCCAACTCACGAATTTCTTCCTCTTGCAAGTTTTGCACTACATACACATGATAAACCCTGTTGTAATCGACTGCATATTTAATATCGGCAGTATAAAAATTATCACCGGGATTTATCCTAAAATCTTCAATGGTTCCAATATTTACCCCTTCAGGAAAAATATGTGAATAGCCACTGGTAATTACCGAATCACCTTTTGTTAATTCCGTGTGCGAGGGAATATCGGTCATGGTACCAATGCGGTAGTTTTCGCCATTCCAAAGCAGGGTTCCAATTTGTTCGGTCGATTTCAATTTCACACTAATTTTTGAATGCCTATTCAGCACCGACATAACTGAACTGAAATGATCAGAAACTTCGATGACCTGGCCCACAATACCTCCCGGTGCGATAACTGCCATCTCATTGCCGATTCCATGTATCCTGCCTTTATTCAGTTTCAGGAAATTATTTCTACGGTTGGTGGAACTGCTTATCACTTTTGCCGCAGTGTATCTGTACTGCTGCATGTAAAGTGTATCGCGATAAAAGAATGAAGTAGTGTCGGTTTTGATAAATGAACCGGGCAATTTATTTAAAAATGCAGCATTTTCTTCGGCGAGGATTTTATTGGCCTTTCTTAGGGCAAAATAATCGGTAATGTTGGTGTAAACATTCAGGATGTTGCCTGTAAATCCATTGGTTGAACTCAGGATAACAGAACCCTGATAGTAGGAGTTTTTGACAAGAAAGAGCACTGAAAACACTTCAAGCAAAACAAACAAAAAGAAGAATTGATATCTCCAAAGAAATGTAAACAGGTTTTTCATGTTTGTACTTAAATATCAACAGCCAAAAGTTTTTCAATCATTATCTCAAATCTTATGAATCCCTGCCTCGCGGCAAGGCGGGCTCTACGAGGATTTTTATTTTCACTATCTGTCCGTTTGTTACAACTATGAAACCCTGCCTGCCGGCAAGGCTGGCTCTAAGAGGTAATCACTTTTTCGCACTAATGCTGTTCAATGTCCGTAGGACATTCATAATTGTAATAATGTTGTACCAAGCACATTGTTCAACCCCGTATGGGGTTGCATAATACAATTTTGGGAATCCATTACAAGAATAATCCAATGGATAGATTTTTATTGATTCATTCCTATTTAATAAGGAAGGTAAATTTATCAAAATTCTTCAAGGCAATTCCTGTTCCCCTTGCCACAGCCCGCAATGGATCTTCGGCAACATGGATGGGCAATTTTGTCTTCAGGTGCAATCGTTGGTCGAGGCCACGCAACATCGAACCGCCCCCGGCGAGGTAAATACCAGTTCTGAAAATATCAGCCGACAATTCTGGTGGTGTCATCTCGAGGGCTTGCAATACGGCAGTTTCAATTTTCGAAATGGACTTATCAAGGCAGTGGGCGATCTCGGTATAATTTACAGTGATCTCTTTTGGGATACCGGTAAGCATATCACGCCCATGCACGGCATAGTCGTCGGGTGGGTTGTCGAGTTCGGGCAGGGCAGCGCCCACTTCAATTTTAATTCGTTCTGAAGTCCGTTCACCAATATTGATGTTGTGTTGCTTGCGCATGTACTCTTCGATGTCAGCGTTAAAATCGTCACCGGCAATTCGGATGGATTTGTTGTTGACGATTCCGCCCAGGGCGATTACCGCAATTTCGCTGGTTCCACCACCTATATCGATGATCATATTCCCGGTTGGTTCCAACACGTCAATGCCGATACCAATAGCAGCAGCCATTGGCTCGTGAATGAATTTAACCTCCCTGGCGCCTGCCTGTTCTGCCGAATCTTTTACTGCACGTTCTTCTACTTCGGTAATTCCCGATGGGATACAAATAACCATTTTTAGTGCCGGCGGGAACAATGTTTGTCGGATGCCGATCATTTTAATCATCTCACGGATCATGTATTCGGCAGCCTGAAAGTCGGCGATTACACCATCGCGCAGAGGCCTGATGGTTTTAATGTTTTCATGGGTCTTGCCATGCATCATTTGTGCGCGCTTGCCTACTGCAATGATGCGTCCCGAACTGCGCTCGATGGCAACAATTGAAGGTTCGTCCACAACAACTTTATCGTTATATATGATGATGGTATTTGCTGTACCAAGGTCAATGGCAATTTCCCTGGTGAAAAATGAAAATATACTCATGTTTGTTATCGCGTATTGCTGGTATTAAGAATCTAACTGTTATTTAATAGAAATTAACTATTCCGAAATTATCGGGTAGTAGAGTTTTTGTTGCATGTTTCAAGTTTCAAGTTACAGGGCTTTTCCTTGCAACCTGCAACCTGTAACTTGCAACGGATTCATTAAAGCCTTTCAATCTTATTTTATCTATAAAACTTATTCAATAGTTTCAAATATCTCTCATTAATGCTTAAAGTGCCTGATTCCTGTAAAAACCATTGCCATGCCGTTTTTATTGCAGTAGTCGATGGATTCCTTGTCCCTGACTGAGCCACCCGGTTGAACTACCGCGCTTATGGCTGCCTCGTGTGCAATTTCCACCGAGTCGGCAAAGGGGAAAAATGCATCCGAAGCCATCACAGCACCATTCAAATCAAAGTTGAAGGATTTGGCTTTTTCGATGGCTTGTTTCAGTGCATCCACCCGCGAAGTTTGTCCAACGCCACTGGCAAGCAATTGGTTATTTTTAACCAAAACGATGGTATTCGATTTGGTGTGTTTCACCACAATGTTGGCAAATAATAAATCATCTACCTCATTTGATGTGGGGGCTTTGTCAGTAACTACTTTTAAATCTTCAGAGGTTTCTACTTTAATGTCCCTGTCCTGTTCAATTACTCCATTCAATACCGAGCGGAATTGTTTTTCGGGCAGGGTATATGCTTTCTTCTTGAGAATAATCCTGTTCTTTTTTGATTTGAGAATTTCAAGCGCAGCATCCTCGTAATCGGGAGCAAGAACTATTTCAAAAAACAGCTTATTCATTTCTTCTGCTGTTGCTTTGTCGATGGGTTTATTGGTGATCAGCACCCCTCCAAAAGCCGAAATCGGGTCACCGGCCAGGGCATCTTTCCATGCATCGACTAATCGATCTCTTGACGCAATCCCGCAGGCATTGTTGTGCTTGAGAATGGCAAAAGTTGTGTCTTCAAAATCTTCAATCAAATTAACGGCAGCATCCAGATCGGCAATATTATTGTACGAAATAGCCTTGCCATGAACTTGCTCAAAAATGGCACTGACATCTCCATAATAAATCCCTTCCTGGTGTGGATTTTCTCCATATCGGAGCACCTCGGCATCCGAAAAACTATTCCTGAATTCGCGTAATCCAATCTCTTTATTGAAGTAATTAAAAATGGCAGTATCGTAATTTGAAGATTCAGCAAAGGCAAGGCTGGCAAAATGCTTACGTTCCCGAAGGTTGGTTTTACCACCTCCATTAATCAGGAGCTCGAGTAAGGGCTTATATTGCTTGCTTGAAGGAACGATGAATACATCCTTAAAATTTTTGGCTGCCGCTCTAATCAGACTGATACCGCCAATGTCAATCTTTTCGATGATTTCGCTTTCATTATCAGTTGCAGCCACAGTATCTTCAAAAGGATAAAGGTCAACGATGACCAGGTCAACTTCGGGTATTTCATATTTCGAAAGATCAGCCTGATCCTTCTCGTTGTCGCGACGGTTCAGAATTCCGCCAAAAACTTTTGGATGCAATGTTTTAACCCGTCCGCCCAAAATTGATGGATAGGAAGTAATATCTTCAACACGGATGGGTTCAGCACCCAATGATTGCAGATAATTATAAGTACCACCTGTCGAATAGATTGTTACACCTAATTTAACCAATTCATTGACAATGGCATCAAGGCCGGTTTTTTCGTAAACCGAGATTAAAACTGATTTTATTTGCCTGAAGTCTTCCATTAAAATGTAAAAGTATCTGGTTTCGTTTATTTTAACAAGTTTTACAAGGGTGCAAAAATATAGAAAAAAGTTAACACTACTTTGATTATGCATGTGTTGGGTGTAATTTATTTTTTAATGACAATTTTTTACATGAATTTGAATTAATGATAAATATTATTGCACTTAATGTACTACTTTTACAAATTAATGACCATTAAATAGCGCACATGATCTTACTGCTAAAACTCATACGTGAAAGTTATCTTTTTGCATTTCAGGCAATCATTGTCAATAAGGTAAGGACGATACTGTCGTTGCTGGGGATTACCATTGGTATTTTTTCGGTGATAGCCGTGCTTACTGTATTTGATTCGATGGAGAGCAGCATCAGGAGTAGTTTAAGCGAGTTGGGCGACAATGTTATTTTTGTCCAAAAATGGCCCTGGGCAATGGGCGGGGATTATCCCTGGTGGAAATACCTGAACAGGCCCGAACCCAGCGTAAACGACATGGAAGAAATTCAGAGGCGAAGCCAGACAGTAGAGTCGGTAGCAATGATGTTTCAGACAAACAGGACAGTGAAGCGTGGCAACAATAGCTACGAGAGTATTGGTGTTATGGGGGTTTCGCATCAATATGATAATGTGATGCCAATGGACATAATGGACGGCCGGTATTTTACCACAGTGGAATCGATCGGAGGGAGAAATGTAGCCATTATCGGTGCAGGTATTGCCGACAACCTCTTTTTAAATGAAGACCCTATTGGCAAAAGCATTAAAATTTTTGGTAATAAACTTACAGTCATTGGCATCTTGGCAAAACAGGGTGATGGCTCTTTTGGTAATTCGACGGATGAGCAGGTTTTTGTGCCCATGAATTTTGCGAGGAACTACATTAACCTGAGATATATCGGTACTACTATTCTTGTGCGGGGCAAACCCAAAGTAAGTAATGTACAGCTGATGGACGAGATGACGGGTATTATGCGATCGGTGCGAAAAATTAAACCTGGCGAGGAAAACAATTTTGCCCTGAATGAGATCAGTGTAATCAACCAGGGTTTACAGGCATTTTTTAGCGGGATAGCTTTAATTGGCTGGATCATTGGCGGATTTTCGTTGCTGGTTGGCGGATTTGGGATTGCCAATATTATGTTTGTTTCGGTACGCGAACGGACCAACATTATTGGGATCCAAAAAGCCATTGGGGCCAAAAATTTCTTTATCCTTTTAGAATTTCTTTTTGAAGCAGTATTTCTTTCACTCATTGGAGGGGTCGTTGGATTACTACTGATTTTTATGGGAACTTATGCTTTCCAGGGCATGCTCGATTTCGACCTTTTCTTATCACAAGGAAACATCATCGTTGGATTGGCCATTTCTACCATTATTGGTTTAGTGTCAGGTTTTGTTCCTGCCTGGTCAGCCTCACGCCTCGACCCGGTGGAAGCTATTCGACATGGGGCTTAAGGGATCAATGATAAAATGCGAGAATGATTGAATGTGAGAATGCGAAAATGATGAAATGCGAAAATGATAAAATGCGGGAATGATTGAATATGAGAATGGGTGAATGTGGCAATGTTCAAAATGCAATTTGATGATTTGAAAATGCGATGATTTGGTAATTTGGCAAGATAAAGTGATGAAATTACCTCACAGAGCCCAAGGACGACCAAAGGGCATCCGTATGGATTACCAATCACCAAATACCAAATACCGATCACCATTTACCGACTACCGACTACCGATCACCGATCACCTACCTACTCACTCTGCTTCCTGTAAAAGTAAAACTTCCTTGCTTCATCCGCACACCCTTAATCACTTCTGTACCAACAACTTTTCCACAACTGCATTTAACCTGGCCGTTTTCGCGTTGACTATAATCTTTGCTAATGCGTGCATCCCAGCAGGTAATTATTTTGCCCTTACCAACTTTATGGTATTTAAAGATTTTTGACCGGCAGGAAGCACATTTGATGGTGAGCATATATGCGAGCTTGTCTAATAATTTAGAATTCTATTTTTTATTTTTTATCATCATACTAACACTTAAAGGCTTAGCAAATTGCAATTTCATATTAATAAAATTCAGGCATTTGAAAGCTTAATAATTTTTATCTTTACGCAAAAAAAACATTTATGGAAAGGCGCTGGGTTGTTAAGAATAAAGGGGATACGGAAATCGTTGCCGAGTTATCCCGTGCCCTGAATATTAGCTCGCTACTTGCATCACTTCTTGTACATCGTGAGGTATCAAGTTTCGGGGAGGCCAAAGATTTTTTTCGGCCTAAACTTCTTCAGTTACACGATCCTTTTTTGATGAAGGATATGGATATAGCGGTGGAAAGGATTGAGATGGCGATAAGAGATCGTGAAAAAATCCTTGTTTATGGCGATTATGATGTTGATGGCACAACGGCTGTTGCTTTGGTATATACTTTTTTGAAGTCAATTTATAAAGAAGTTGGTTTTTATATTCCCGATCGCTATTCCGAAGGCTATGGCATTTCGAAAGCCGGGGTGGATTATGCCGAAGAAAATGACTTTAGCCTTGTTATTGCGCTGGATTGTGGAATAAAAGCTGTAGATAACATTGCCTATGCAGCCGAAAAGAACATAGAATTTATTATTGTTGATCATCACCGGCCAGGTGATGAACTTCCACCTGCCTATGCAATCCTTGACCCAAAAAGATTGGATTGCGATTATCCCTACAAAGAATTGTCGGGTTGTGGATTGGGTTTCAAATTGGTGCAGGCATTTTCACAAAAAAACAACCTACCCTTTAAACGGCTTGAAAAGCTGTTGGACCTTGTGGTTGTTAGCATTGCATCTGATATAGTACCCATAAGCGGCGAGAACCGCATCCTGGCCTATTACGGGTTAAAAGTACTTAACTCAAACCCCAGGCCTGGTTTCATTGCCATCCTTAATTACAGCAATATTAAGAAAAAGGCGGATTTTCAATATCTTGAAGATGATTTTGTTTTTAACCGCAAATTGGGTATCAGTGACCTGGTTTTCCTGATCGGCCCGAGGATTAATGCTGCCGGCAGAATGGAAAGTGGGAATAATTCGGTAGAATTGTTGATCAGCAAAAATATAGAAGATGCACTTGAAAAAGCCGTGCAGATCAATCAATTCAATACTGAGCGCCGTAACCTCGACATGCAGATTACACAGCATGCGCTCGAACTTATTGCCAACGACCCGGATCATCCCAATCAAAAATCTACCATTGTTTATCATCCCGAATGGCATAAAGGCGTACTGGGAATTGTTGCTTCCAGGATGACGGAAAACTATTACCGTCCAACCATAGTTTTAACCCAATCGAATGGATTTATTACCGGTTCGGCAAGGTCGGTTAAGGATTTTGATGTTTACAATGCCATCGATCAGTGTTGCGATTTGCTCGAACATTTTGGCGGACATAAATATGCAGCCGGCATGTCGATCAGGCCCGAAAATTTTGAAGCATTCAAGAAGCGATTTGAAGATTACGTTTCTGATACCATCGAAGATAAGATGTTGATCCCGGAAATTGCCATAGATGCCAAAATCAAACTGAACAATATCAGCACAAAGTTTTACCGCATCCTCAAGCAATTCGCTCCCTTTGGCCCCGAAAACATGGCTCCAATATTTATGACCGAAGGCGTGGTTGACACAGGGTACGCATGTATTGTTGGCAAAAACCACCTAAAGCTGAGCGTCACCCATCCGGATATTTCCGGATTCCCGGTTGCGGGTATTGCCTTTCAGCAAGGGGATAAATTACCCATTGTTCAAAGCGGAAAACCATTTTCAATTTGCTACCATATCGAAGAAAACGAGTGGAACGGCCATGTTTCCTTGCAACTCAACATCAAAGATATAAAGCCTATTGAAGAGGAAGAATATTAGCGTTTTGGTGCATTTCATATTGAGACAACATAAAAAAAGCCTCTCCAAAAAAATTTGGAGAGGCTTTTTTTTTGCCGGTTTTAGTCACCCGGTGAATAAGCCCTGAGATCATTTCTGCTTTCAGGAGTTCAGTTTCTAATGCTTATGCAAAATTCACCGGGTGTGACATGTTAAGTCACCCGGTGAATATGTCCTGAAACAATTGTTGCACTCAGGAGTTTAGTACCCTCCTATCTTGAGGGGATTCACCGGGTGACTTGTTTCGTGCTACTAGCATCAAGACCTCATCCCCCAGCCCCTTCTCCTGAAGGAGAAGGGGAGTGCCAACGCACGGACCGACCTCTCCCCAACCCTCTCCTGAAGGAGAGGGAGTGCCAGCGCACAGGCTATTGTAGCACAAGTTTTCTAACTATCTGCATTCCTTCTTGTGTTATTTTCAGGTAATATATTCCTTTCGGATGTGAAGCAAGATCAACACTGAAACCGTTAAATTGATCGTTGCCTTTCAGCAGTATGTTTCCATGGATGTCCAGTACTTCCCAATCGTTAACTTCGTTTGTGTTTTTCAATTGAATATTGAATTGGGCATTGGATGGATTTGGATAAATAGTCACTGATGTATTTACTTCTGAAGCTCCACTAATTCCGGTTGCCTGGATGCTCTTTATTGCCGATAAGCCGTGATTCACAAAATATCCATTTTGAGGCATTTGTTCATCAAATTCTACTTCCAAGGGATATTCCCTGGCAGTGAACAGATTAAAAATCCGAAAGTGAAATTGTTCACCCTCAGTCATTCCATCAACAAAAGGTGTAGTTGGGTCATCGCCATTTACCACAATCGCAAATGAAGCCTGAGTATTTTCACGGGAACATCCATACAAAACACCATCATCGCCAAATACACCAATTTGTGTTCCGGCTGATAGATCAGCTATTGCATTTTCGGGAAAAGCAATCGTGTGCGAAAATGGTGAGGCCGAAAGTTTACCCCAGTAGGAATCACAGAAATTGGTTTCAATATTTTTGAAGTCAGGTTTTTGGCTGGCACAGTCCTGGTAACTCAGGCTAATATCATCCGAAATCTTTATTTCGTAGGCTTGTCCGGGAAATAAATTTGTCAATGTATAAATCCCCATTTCCGGCCACCAAACATTATTTCCAATCAGATCTTTTACGATTTCGATATTTGAAACCTGACCGCTAAAAAGAGCGTTGGCATCCACCGAACATGTTGATAATACCGGGAGATAGTACCAGGATTGCGCTTCGATTGACAGGCTTAATTCGGTGTTCTCCAAAGGTGTTCCACAAATTTCGAAGTTTTGCCCTGCATACGTTTTTATAACATAACCCGAATTATTATCCCATGCCCCTATACTGTTAATGTTGTTGACGGGCCAGTACATAGCATTCAGGTTTCGCACAATTATCAAATCGTTTACCATGGGAGCAAACAATTCTTCTACAACCGGATTTTGAGGGGTAAGCCATAGCGAAATATCATTCCAGTTTTCTGAAAGTGTTATTTCCTGGCAAACCTGGCCTTCTAGATTTAGTAAACTGGAAAAGCCATAGCTCTCAAATTCACCTGATGATTGTGGCATAAAGGGATTATAAGTAGCGAAAGCAGCGTAGCTTATTGCTTTATCACATTTGTAAATCTTCCACTGGATTTGTTCACCGTCATCAAAGCCATCTTTTTCGGGTGTTGAAGGATCATCGCCATAAGCCGTGAGTTCAACATTTGAAACTCCTGTCCATTGCACCCATCCACCACATCGGTCATCGCCATCATCATCTTTATAAAAAACACCTATCCAATCCTTGTCTTCAAGTGCCTTTCCAAAAATCTGAGGATTAGCATCCAGCGGTATTAAAATCGTATGAAATAAAGGTGTTTGAGAGTATGACCATGCCGGATCGCAAGCATTGTTGATTCCTTCAAAATCCATATCAAATATATTTACAACAACATTCCCAAGGTTTCTGGATTCAGGGAGAAAACTCCAATCTTCCTTAAAAGCGGTGATAGCCCCATTCCAGTTTACAGGAATAGAGGCTGTATATTCACCATTGATATTGGTGTAAACTGAAGTTTGATCGCTCAGTTGCACTTCAACGTTTTCTACAGGATTTCCAAATTCATCGCTTACAGTTCCGCTCACCAGAATTGAAGACAAGGGTTCTTCCCAGCTAAAGGGCGGGTATTCAATTGTAAATTGGTCTGTTGTACCAACCATTGCCACTGAGTAGGCAAAGCCTGGTTGCAGCATTGTAAAACCAGCGTTTTCGGGCGTCCAGAATTGGAATGTGCCCCAATCGTAAATCATTTGAATTTTGTCTAAATGGCCATTAAACAAATCTTCGATTGCAATAGGAATATCAGTAAGTACCGGCAGGTAGATAAGCTGGCCGTTCATTTCGAAAACCTTGCTTGAAATGTACGCTCCATAAACCGATAAACATGCGGGTGGGTTGTTAAAGTTGGCCTGGTAGCCCACAGCATTCCAGTTTCCAATTTCATTGATGCCTGTTGCGGGATTATAGACCTTGCCTTCCACATCTTTAATTATCGTCAGGTAAGCTTCAACCGGAGCCAGGACTTCAGCCATGGATAAATCCCCATTATCGATGTAAGAGGAAATCCCCCGCCATCCACTTTGTGAAATTGGAATAAGCTGGGTTGGGATATGGAGTAAAGTGTTTTTGGAAACAGTGATGTTATATGGATCCAATCCCTCTGCAGAAAGCGTTAAAATCACCTCACCGCTGATAATATCATTTTCTCCCAAATAGTATTTTGGGTTCAGGCTGGTTGGGTCATCAAAGGTTCCGTCCCCTACCGTTGACCAGCTTATAGAATTTGCAGCCTGCACCGTTACACTCAACTCAAATGGCAGCCATTGATCCTGCTCAAAATCAAAATGAGCACAATCTAACCAAAAGTCAGATTCTAGTAAAATTACCGGGTGTGGATCGATGTTTACGGTTTGGGTATTTGTGAGGCTCCAATGTCCGTTTTGATCCATAGCCCGGACAAATATGGTGTTTTCGCCGGAAGGCACATCAGTAAGATTAGCAACAAAAGTGTAGCCCTGGATATTTGGTGCAGCACTTATGGGCAGGGCAATGCCATTGCCTTCACCAGGATCTGAATTGAAAAAGTACTCAGCCCTGACGATATTTTGCGTTTCAGTAATTATGCTTTCCTTGAAAAATGAAATTGTGTTGGCAAAGCTCCAGCTTCCATTGGCATCTTTTGACCGAACATACAATCGGTGAAAACCTTTGGTATAATCCGAAATATCAATATTCAAGTTTATTGAGCTGATATTAGTGGCAGCAGTAATCGGAATTTCAGTTCCATTTCCTTCACCCGGGTCTTCATCCAAAAAATATTCAATGTAGGTGATGTCAGGAATTTCGGGATAAATGGTTTCATTATAAAAAGACTTTACAGCGGTCAGGCTCCAATTTCCATGGCTATCCATGGCGCGGATATTCAGGTGATGAAACCCGTTTTTTAATTCCGAAATGTCTGCTACAAAAAGTATCTCACTAATTTGCGGTGCAGCACTCATTGGAATTTCAATCCCCTTGCCTTCGCCGGGATCGTCATCCAGAAAGTATTCCACAGAAATAATATCTGGAATTTCAGCATAAACAGTTTCCTTGTAAAACGATTTTGCGCTGCAAAGACTCCATTTATTTTGGCCGTCTTTGGCACGCAGATAAAAATGGTTGAAGCCATAATTCAGTGATGAAATGTCCAGGTCCAGATGTTGGTTTATAATTTCGTTTGCAGGAGCAATGGGGATGGAAATGCCATTTCCAAAACCCGGATCGACATTGAAGAAATATTCCATCTCAACTATACAACTATCGCAATAGTCATTGTTGGAAGGGATTTCAGGTAAGCCTGATACATGCAAGCCCGGAAGGATAAGCACAAAGCATAAGACAAAGATTTTAATTAGTTTTCGCATCATATTTCCTGATGTTTTTGATGGTTTATCAATTTATTGATCAGGAATCTAATTGTGCGACTTCACACTAATATCCAATTCTATTTGCTGATTTTGATAGTCGATATTGTGGTTTAATTTATAGATTGCCGGAATGGCCGGGATGCCCGACAAAACATACGGGAAGTCACCACCAAACATGCCGCAGTCGATGCCACCAACACCACCACCAACAGCGGGTGATGCTTCTTTAAGTTGCCATTGGCCATCGGTACTCCCGGTTCCAACAAAAACACTTTCCATGGTAACATTGCCCTGGTTATTATTTGCAAAGCCAAATTGGTCGCTGTTGCTAATGTTATTTGCGTATGAGCAGTTAATTAATTCCAGGGATCCATCCCGATAAATATTGTTATTTACCATCGAATTATTGAGGGTGCTATTGCCGTAAATCACATTATTTTTAATGGATCCCCCAAAGCCTGATGTGAGATCGAGGGCATGGTGGTAGGAGTAGAGATCGTTGGCATCGATAAGGTTGTTGCTGATGATAATATTGCTTACACCATTTTTTTCACTTTTAATTACTTCGGATGTTGGATAAGGATATCCTGTAGTAGAAAAGCTATTGTACAGGTAATTATCCCGAATGATGATATTTGCGATATTGTCGCTGTCAAATAAAATCGTGGCATATTGATCGCTGTTATAGGCGATGTAATTTCGTTGGATGATGATTTCGGAAGTTTTTAGTCTGACATAAAATATTTTACATCCCTGAATTACCGATTCTTCACTGCCCGGATTAAAGCTTACTGCATTTAACTGGGAGTAATTGATGTCGGCCTGGGTTTCCGGGTTTTCATCAATAAAATATCCATTACCTATAATGATGAGTTTTTTTGAAAGTGTAAAATCACCATAGTTTGCCGCAGATGGTTCAAGGTAGAGTGTATCGCCAGGGTTAGCATTGTTGTGGGCAGTTTGTACTGATGCAAAATCAGCATCAGTTCCGGCAGTGCTGTTTACACGCCACACAGTAGCCTCTACATTAAGTATTAAGGCAATTGAGATGATGGAAAAAAGAAAGAAAGTTTTCATAATTCAAGAAAATTAAGAGTTAAAGAATATCGAATTGAATACGTTCAATTACTTACAAGGGTTCAAAATTAAAACATTCCTTTTTTTATTCTACGGAGTCATGCAATTTATTCTGATTCTTAAAGTAAAAGCCTCTTCAGAATAAACTGAAGAGGCTTTAATTGATGATAGTCACCCGGTGAATTCTGCTTTTGATTTGTCGCAAAACTTGTGGGTTTATTACTCCTCACAAGAACCATTCGCCGGGTGACCTGTTATGCTTTATTGCAGCACAAGTTTCCGAACTACCTGTGTTCCTCCTTGTGAAATCTTCAGGTAGTATATTCCTTTCGGATATGAAGTCAGATTAATGGAAAAATCTTTGTCCCTCTCGTCGCCTGTGGCAATGATCGAGCCGTGGGTGTTAGTAACTTCCCAGTCAGCATCAAGACCTGACAGGTTTTGAAAACCTGTTAGGTCTGCATGGCGAACATTAAATATCCCTGTTGATGGATTTGGGTAAATATTCACAGAAGTTTCTATTTTTGAAGCTCCACCAATTCCAGTAACCTGGATGCTCTTTATTGCTGACAAGCCATGATTCACAAAATATCCAACCTGTGGCATTTGTACATCAAACTCAACTTCCAGTGGATATTCCTTGGCAGTTTCGGGATTGTAAACACGGAACTGCATAGTTTCACCTTCAGAGAAGCCATCTATTTGTGTTGTAGTTGGATCATCGCCATAGGCAGTTAAAGCCAGGTTGTGATTTTGGTAAGGGACAGCACCGTAGCATTGGCCATTTGCTCCATACACAACGATGATATCGTCCTCGCTTAATCCTGAAATTGCTTCGGATGGGATGGCGATGGTGTGGGTTATTGGGGTTTTGACCTCAGCCAAAAAGACCTCACCCCAGCCCTCTCCTTGAGGAGAGGGAGTGCCGGCGCGCGGGCTGACCTCATCCCCCGCCCCCTTCTCCTGCAGGAGAAGGGGAGTGCCGGCGCACAGGCTGACCTCACCCCAGCCCTCTCCTTCAGGAGAGGGAGAGCCGCCGCGCTGGCCATCTCCTTCCCCCTCGAGGGGGAAGGCCGGGATGGGGGTACACTCCGGAAACTCCACCTCAACATCTTCATCCACCAACGCAAAATATGCTTTTCCGGGTTTAATCAAATTCAGCGTATTGATGCCAAACTGTGGCCAGTAAACATTTGGCCCGGCTATTTCTTTTACGATTTGTAGGCTGCCCTGGATTTCAGCAAACAAGTCTTCTGACATATTATCACAGGCATTCAACACGGGCAAATAATTCCATCCATCTTCAAGATTTACAGTTAGATTTTGCTGCATATCCCCGGTGAAAGTTACTTGCTGGGCCGTTTCCATTTTCACCTGGTAGCCATCCATATCGCTCCAGTTGCCGATGGTATT
>CAZBDF010000002.1:0-34429 GCA_964490385.1 uncultured Lentimicrobiaceae bacterium
TCAGTATGTAATAAATAGTTGTTTTAAAACCATCCATTAAATTCGTGGTAGAACCTAAATATTGAAGATTTTATGCCTCTGGAAATAAAAGAACTGCATATCAAAGCTTCTGTTTCAGATGAAACCGGAAGATCAGATAGCGCGGGAAATTCTAGTACTGCCAATGCTGAAGCAAATGAAGAATTAATTCAGGCATGTGTCGATAAAGTTATGGAAATCCTCAGGGAGAAAAATGAACGCTAAATGGCTGAGATACCAACAAAAATAAGAATTATACCCTACACCGACAAGGAAGTCAAAAAGAAAGACAAAGAAGTGAAGGAATACATTGTTCCCGTTAACCCGGAACACTATTCTTTGCGCTACAAGGTGAAGTACGATATTAAACCAGCCCAGGGATCGCATGGTGTGAAAGAAAGATTTATATCAAGTATGCCCGAGGAACTAAAACTCGACTTTATTGTTGATGGCACCAATACAATTTATGGGTATAAATACAGTGATGAGAGCAAGAAAACGGTTCCTGAACAGATCCAGCATTTCAAGAGTGTAGTGTATGATATGTCAGGAAAAATGCACCAACCCCGATTACTGAAAATTATGGGATTGGGTATTCAGCAAAAGGGAAAAGGTGATGTAACCTATGATGGGATCCTCACCGATCTGCAAATAACCTACACCCTCTTCAATCCCAATGGGGAGCCCTTGCGCGCCAAAATAAGTGCTACATTTTTAGATTACTTGGAAACCAGGCGCCGCGTACTCGAAGAGAATAAGAAATCACCCGATCTTACACACCTGAGTAAAGTAGTTGACAGCGACAAATTGCCTTTGATGAGCCATACCATGTATGATGATCCATCTTACTATCTGGAAGTAGCAAAAGTAAATGACCTGACAAATTTCAGGGAATTAACCGTGGGGCAGGAACTTATTTTCCCACCCATCCAAAAATCAGCAAAATGAGTAATGACAGGGTATTACCTATTAATGACACTACAGGTACCATAACCTTTACCGTGCTTATTGATGGTAATGAAGCACCCAACACCCTGGAATTCGATACCTTAATTACCAATAAAGAGGTAAACAGAATCCCTTATGCGCGATTAATTATTAAAGATGGCAGTGCCGCTTCCGAAGATTTTGAAGTAAGCAACCAGGATATACTGATTCCCGGTAAAAAAATTGAGGTACAAGCAGGATACGACAGTAAAAACAAAACCTTGTTTAAAGGAATCATCATCAAACACAGCATTAAAATCAGGGAGAACAAAGGTTCGATGCTTTATGTCGATTGCCGCGATGAAGCTGTAAAATTGACGATTGGCAGAAAAAGTGGCTATTTTAAAGACATGAAAGATAGCGATGTCATCGAAAAGATTATCGGTGGTTATGGCCTTAAAAAATCAGTTGCTGCCACTAAACTTAAGCACAAAGAGTTGGTGCAATATTATTGTTCCGATTGGGACTTCATCCTTTCCCGGGCCGAAATGAATGGTATGATTGTGATTGCCAATGATGGTGAAGTAAAGGTTTCATCGCCCAGCATAAATTCCGCTTCAAAATTGACACTTATATACGGGGCTACACTTCATGAATTTGAAGCAGAAATAGATGCGAGGCATCAATACAAAAATGTAAAATCCAGTTCCTGGGATTCAAAAACCCAGAAAGTACTCGAAAAAACTGGTAGTTCTCCTGCATCAAATGCAATGGGCAACCTGAGCGAAAGTAAACTTGCCGATGTTATCGGGCTGAGTGACTTTCAACTTCAACATGGCGGGAAAGTGATCGACCAGGAACTTCAGGCATGGGCCGATGCCAAACTTATCAAATGCCACCTGGCAAAAGTAGTGGGTAGGGCAAAAATTGAAGGTTTCCCGGAAATATTCCCCGGTGATATGGTGGAGTTTCAAGGAGTAGGCAATCGCTTTAACGGCAAGGCATTTATTACCGGGGTTCGCCAGGAAATGATTGAAGGCACCTGGTACACGCAATTACAGTTTGGGCATTCGCCCGAATGGTTTTACAATGAATACGAAACCATGGACCGTTCAGCATCGGGATTGTTACCTGGTATTAATGGATTACAGGTTGGAACTGTAAATAAATTGGGGGATGATCCTGATGGGGAAGACCGGATACAGGTGGTGTTGCCATTGCTTGATGAAAGTGCTAAAGGTATTTGGGCACGGTTGGCAAGTCTGGATGCCGGGCAGGAAAGAGGTTGGGTGTTTCGTCCCGAGATTGGTGATGAGGTGATTGTTGGATTTATCAATGATGACCCCCGCGACGCCATTGTTTTGGGAATGCTTCATAGCAGCAAATTACCTGCACCAGTGCCACCCACCGACGACAACCATGAAAAAGGATTGGTATCAAGATCGAAAATGCGCATCTGGCTTGATGATGATAAAAAAATAATAACCCTGGACACTCCCGGGGGAAATAAAATTGAACTCAGTGAAGACGGCAAGTCAATTTCCCTCGAAGATCAGAATAGCAATAAGATTGTGATGAATGATAGTGGGATAGAGATCAATAGTCCAAAAGATATAAAAATTACAGCCACTGGGGCAATTGAAGCCAAAGCCACGGGCGACATTAAGCTCGAAGGCACGAACGTGGAAGCGAAGGCAAATGCTGAATTTAAGGCAGAAGGTAGCGCGGGAGCCAAACTAACTACATCAGCGATTGCCGAGATAAAAGGATCATTGGTGAAAATTAATTAATGATTTTAAATATTTAACCAAAATCAGTATGATATGCCAGCAGCAGCAAGGGTAAGTGATATGCATGTTTGTCCAATGGTTACGGGATTAGTCCCTCATGTAGGTGGCCCGGCATTGCCACCTGGTGAACCAACTGTTTTAATTGGTGGTTTGCCGGCCCTTCGTTTGGGAGATATGCTTACCTGTGTAGGCCCGCCCGACACTGTTGTAAAAGGTTCTGCCACTGTAATGATTGGAGGAAAACCTGCTGCACGTATGGGCGATTCAACAGCGCATGGTGGGAGCATTGTTCTTGGCTGCTTTACTGTAATGATTGGAGGCTGATATGACCAATAAAAAATCTTTTATAGGGACAGGCTGGAGTTTCCCACCGGAATTTGATAAATTCCAGAAGAAAATTGTGATGGTTTCTGATGTAGAAGATATTGAACAAAGCTTGAATATCTTACTAAGCACGGCTTTAGAAGAGCGGGTAATGCAACCAAAATATGGGGCTGACCTGCAAGAATTTGTTTTTGAAACAGCCGACTCAGGGCTCGTTACAAGGCTAACAGATATCGTCAGGACAGCAATTATCTATTTCGAAACACGCATCGATCTTATAAGTCTAAAAATCGACACCACCAGGGCATGGGAAGGTGTCTTGCTGATAGAGATTGATTACCGCGTAAAAATTACAAATTCACGCTTCAATTTTGTATATCCTTTTTATATCAACGAAGGAGTTGACATAAGGGAATTGATAAATTGAAACAACAGAATAACAGGATGGCAAATAGTGATAATTATAGCATAAAAAATCCATTAAAGCGCGATGGCACAAGTCAGGGCCAGCGGCAACCAGTTGCACTCGATCCTGAATACGTGAAAGTTGATGAACGTACAATACAGGATTTTATGGTTTTTGCACGCAACTTCGCCAAACAGGTTTACTATTATAACCAAAACAACAAAATCGAGGGCGATTGGGAGGATTTCTGGACATACGACATTTCCTTCATCATCGCGGCCATTCAAAAAACCAATCCTCAGGACGATAAACAACGGTTTTTCCAGGTTCAGGAATCGAAGCCAAGAGTGGAAGGACTTGCCAAACTCATCCGCGAAATTCTAAACGTGGCCGGGAAACTGGACACCTGGATGCGAAACCTTGTTCCAGCGACTGATTTCAGCGATCAAATATCTCGCCTCATCAGGGCCAACCTAAATGTCTTTCTTGGGCAAATCGCGGCTTATGATAAAGGGGCTTATGAGGTTTTAGGTTCAAAAAATTATCCACGCCCGGATGAAGACAATTATACAACATTTTCTTCCATATGGAAGCTGGGGGATTTTAACAAAATTGAAGCCGACACCAATCTATTTAGGCAAACATGGGAACCCGCGTTTTCGGATGAACCTCCCCCGAATCCTGATGAAAACGAAAAGATTGAAATTGCCTATGAAAATTTAAAGACTTCCTTCAATGAAGTTTTCAATGTCTATTTCCAGGCAATCCGCCAGGCAGCTTCCTGGTTTGATAAAAGTTTACTTGTAAATGATCACGAACCCCATATTGCTTTATTTATTGCCTTTTTGCGCTTGTACCAGGCAGTTCAGGCCGACATCAATAAAATTACCGAAAAACACCTGGATTTCTACTTCCGGGATGTACTACAACTAAAACTTAAACCTGCTACTCCTGACCATTCGCACCTGTATTTCGCCTTGGCAAAACATATTAACGAACACGAGCTAAGCGAGGGAACCCGTTTCCTGGCAGGAAAAGACCAGAGTGGGGCAGATTTATTCTATTCGCTTGATAAGGATATCGTGTTGAATAAAGCTCAGATCGATAGTCTCCAAACAGTTTTCATCAAAAGGAAAGAGGATGCAGTACAAAATATATTCGCTGCACCCGTGGCTAATTCATCTGATGGAAAAGGGGCTGAGTTTAGCAATGAAGACGAGGCATCATGGATGACCTTTGGGAGCAACAAAATGCCTGAAGCTGAAGTTGGTTTTGCCATTGCTTCCAACGAGTTCCTTTTGGCAGAAGGGAAAAGAGTAATCACCCTGACTATTAATTATAGTGGTCCGGATTTAACTGAATACTTAAACGGGTTTTTCGATATTTGGTTTAGTGGCGAGGAAGAATTGTTTCAACCAATTAAACCTCCTGTTGTACAACACTGCGATAGCCATAATTGTTTTGATCTTGTCATCACTTTGGGGCCTGAAGAACCAGCGATAATTCCATTTGATGAACAAATACTAAAATCAAAACTGGGCACACAACTTCCTGTCATGAAAGTGCTGCTTCGGCCACCAGTAAATGATGCAGATTTTAAACTGGACATTATTAAAGATATAAAGATCACCTCGCTCTCGTTGGATATAGATGTTTCCGGTGTAAACAGCCTGTTGGCATTTAATGATCTTGGCGCAGTTGATCCATCGAAACCCTTTCTTCCATATGGCCCGGCTCCTGTTGTGGGCTCAAGTTTCTTTATTGGGAGCAAGGAGGCTTTTCAGAAGAACTTGACTAAAATTACCTTGAATTTAACCTGGGAGAATCTTCCTAAAGTTGGATCGACATTAAATTTTGAAAAACACTATGATGGTTATGACGATCCACCAGCCAATAAATCAAGTTATACATTTAAAACAACTATCTTAAAATCTACAGGAGCAAGCCAGCTTACTGATCCCAAGCAGTTTTTTGAAACCCAGGCGATGGATAATAATGGCCCCATTCCTGATCAGTATATTATTGAGTTTGAAAATTCTGCTTTGGCTTATCTGATACAAGCAAATGAATTGGAGAAGTATGGACAAAAGCCAGACTTCGGATTTCTAAGGTTGGATTTACAAAGAGATTTTGAACATGACCAGTATTCACAGGTATTGACCCGACAAACCATTGCCATGGCAAAATTTGCTGATACTCCTCCCAAAATGGTTGTTGGGGCATATTATTGGAAATCAGAAAATGGTGCCCTGAAGCCACAAAAGGCTACCAGTGGAACACTTTATCCTGAAGTAGAAAGTGTAATACAGCCTAACGAACCCTACACCCCAACTGTCAAAACTATTTCCCTTGATTATGCCTCGAGTGTTGATTTGGGTGCAATTGCGCTTACAAACACAAAATTCATCCATCTTCATCCCTTTGTCAATACCTATCAGCAATTTGAAACTGTAGAAAATCTTTCGCTGATCCCTCAATTACATAAAAATACATCTTCCATCCCGCCTATAAATCTGGAAGGTAGCCTCTTGCTTGGTTTAAAAGATTTAAAATCCAAACAAAGCCTCTCTATACTTTTCCAGGTTGCCGGAAACACCGCCGATGCCGATGTTGATGAAGCAATAGTTCAGTGGCAATATTTGTCGGACAACAAATGGGTTGATTTCAAATCCTATGAGATCACTAGTGATACCACCAAGGGACTCGTTGCATCAGGCATCATAACATTCACCATTCCAGAAGCTAATACAACAGGCAACACGATATTGCCAAACCATCGTTTTTGGTTGCGTGCCTGGGTTGAAAAAGATTCGGGGGCTGTTAGTGAAATAATTAATATCCATACACAGGCTGCACGAATTACTTTTCAAAATAACAATAACGATCCTGATCACCTGGACACACCACTCCCGGAAAAAACAATAAGCAAACTCGAAAATGATGATTCAGCTATTGATAGTATCCATCAGGATTATGCTTCATTTGGAGGCAGGCCCGCCGAGAAAGCGTTAAAATTTTATACACGGGTTAGCGAGCGCTTAAGACACAAGGGACGCGCCATTACACTTTATGATTACGAAAGGATTATCCTCGAACAATTCCCTGACATTTATAAAGTAAAATGCATCAGCCATACAAACGAAAATGATCAAACGGCTCCCGGACATGTACTCCTGGCGGTCATCCCCGATTTTACCAAAATGACTGCAATGGATAGAGGTCAACCAAAGGTAACCAGAGGGCGACTGGATGAGATCAGGAAATATCTGGAACCTAAAAACCCAACATTTGTTGGAACTTTTGCCAATACGGGTGAACCTAAAAAGTACTTACACGTGTCAAATCCCAAGTACGAAAAGGTCAGGGTGAATTTTTCGGTTCGTTTCAAACCAGAAGTAACCGCCATTGATTTCCATATAAGGAAATTGAGAAAGGCCATCATCCGCTTCCTCTCTCCCTGGGCTTACGAGGATGCCGCCGAAATAAACTTTGGAGGAAAAGTATTTAAGTCTTCTATCCTGGATTTCGTAGAAGCCCAGGAATATATCGATTATGTCATCAACTTTATGATGATGCGCGAAGGTTCCAATGCCGATGTGAATTCAATTGAAACAGATTCAGCCCGTACCATCCTGGTTCCTGACCAAGAAGACCGTATTGAGATATTCAGTATAAATGAAGCAGACCATTGCCCTACTGAAAATTTAATTTCAGGCGATACCCTGGGATATATGACAATTAATGATTTTGAGATAAGGAATGAAAATTAAATCTATCATATTATGGCATTAATGAGCAGACTTGACCTGGAAGCATTGTTCAAAAATGGGAAAAAACCTTCAGAAAAGGATTTCGCTCATTTGATTGAATCGATGCTGAATAAAAGAGACGACCAGTTTATGGGCCGCTGGAAGGCTGGTAAAACATATCGCCCGGGCGATGTGGTCATTTACAACAGGGGCCTTTGGGAAGTTGCTGATAGCGTTGAAGGTGGAATATGTGCCGCTGAACCTCCCACCAAACCCAATTGGCAGGAATTGATTATCCTGGAAAGTGATGGCGACTGGAAAATACATAAAGACGATGGCGTGATGTACGCCCAGGTGTACGATCTCATTGGCATTGGCCGGGAATATGATCCCGAAAAGGGAGATATGCCGGAAGCTAAAATTGATATTGTTGACGAGGATCGCTCCCGGTTTTTGATTTTCCCTAAAAGCCTCAGTACACCCACGCTGAGCCTGTTCCAACTGGAAACCGCTGACGGGGAGGGCCCTGAAAGGGAAAAAACATATTTCGTTAGTGGCCTGAACAACCAGGAGGTGAATTTCCTGACCGATACCTCCGCCTTTTTGTTCCGCAAAGGTGAATACTGCGAAGACAATGAAGAGGCCAAGCTTTCGGCCAACGACGGGGTGGTACTCATGACAATCCGTTCGGGAAATTCCGGCTTGGCACAGGTTGGTATTAGTACTCCCAACCCATCGGCCATGCTCGATATAACAGATCAAAACAGGGGGCAATTCCTTTTTAACCCTGAAGATAAAACCGACCCTGCCTTTAGCATTATCAACCTCGATCCCGGCACGGACAAAAACTATTTAACTTCAGGTGTAGGCGAGAAAAACGCTGTCTTTATTTCCGATGCCCCGCGTGGATTTGTTTTCAGGCATGGTGCCGAGTACAATGAATACTGTGCCCACACGGACATTGACCAGAATGGAAAGGGATTAATGATCCTGCTATTAGACGAACTGAACAGGACCAGGATGGGAATTGGCACTGAAGATCCCGAAGCATTAATTGATGCAACCGATGATGCCCTGAGCAGGTATCAGTTTAATCCCGAGCATAAATCTGAGTCGGCACTCAGCATGACAAATATCGAAGACCCCAACAACATCGAATACTTTGTTTATGGCCTGGGAAAAGAGAATCAAGCTAACAACTCTGGAAGCAAAAAAGGTGCGAAATCTAAAGAGCACAAAGATAGGATGGCCATCTTTCTTTCCAATGCCCCGGGAGGATACCGTTTTAACCAGGGTATATCCCATGATGAATATCTTAAAGATCCACAAATTGACCAGGGAGCAACGCACCTTGTAATTTTAGCCGACGGTAAAACAGGCATTGGTACCAAAAAACCTGAAACAAGATTAGAGGTAACTGATGAACAGAAGAGTGGTCGTTTTTTATTCAACGTGGATGAAAAGGCGCCAAATCCGGCAATGGCCATTATCAACAACCGGCCCGATACGGGGAAGGCCAATTATTTGACATTGGGAGCAGGAAATAAATCTTCAATCTTTATTACTAATTCTGTTTTCGGCTTTTCGTTTCGATTAGGGAGCGACATCAACGGGAAAAACAACGATGTAGAAATAGAACAGAAAAGTGAGACACTTTTTAGCATTCGACCGGAATATATCGATTCAAAAAAAATTGTTCGTCCACGTGAGATGCGCATCTTTCCCGAGAATACCGGGAATATCCCGGGTGAAATTAACATCTCCGGAATGGTGGGTATCGAAAAAAACCCGGAGGAATACGAGCTTGATGTGGAAGGCAAGGCCAGGGCCATTGCTTCCTACCTTGTAGCCGATCGTCAGAAGATGCAGGATACTGCCAACATGAGGGATGTGCTGAAAGATATTCAAAAGGTAATGCCGGTTAGTTTTAGCTGGGATACCAATCATGTTAAAAACGCGCCCGAAGGACCACAGTTTGGATTTGTCGGGCAGAATTTAGCAGATATTTTTCCTGAAGTTGTACGACAATCAAGCCAGGAAGAAAAAGAGCAGGACGCCTATGCCGTGGCTTACCAAAACATGGTCCCCGTGCTATTGAAAGCAGTTCAGGAACTCACCACCGAGGTACACGAGCTGAAAAAAGAAATCAAGAAAATAAAAGAAGATCAAGCGAAGAAAGCATAAATACATTGTATTTATTTAGCACTACTGTCATTTGTTGTCATTAGGCTTCGCCGTCATTAGCTACGCTGTCATTAGGCTTCGCAGTCATTGGGCTCCGCCGTCATTAGCTCCGCAGTCATTTATTGTAAACCTACCAATGACCACCAATGACCACCAATGACTTTTTATTGAAAAACGACGCTAATCATATCAAACCTATCAATCACCCGAATAATTAAACTATTTTAAAATAGATACCTCAAGGGTATGAAGTGAAAACCCTGAAACCTTATGGCAGAACCTATTACCATACCTAAAGACAAATCCAGCTTCCCCGAATATCTCGATTTTTTCAAACTCAGGGAATTAGGCCTGGAACATGTACAAAAGCTTGGAAGTGAGCTATGGACAGACTATAACCTCCATGATCCGGGAGTTACTATTCTCGAGGTGCTATGCTATGCCATTACCGATTTGGGTTACCGTGCTAATTTTGACATAAAGGACCTGCTCGCAAGGAGTGAACAGGATAAAAATACTTCAATAAAAACTCCTTTTGGACAAGCTCACGACAATAATTTCTACACGGCCGCCAACATATTAGGATGCAATCCATTAACGGTAAATGATTTCAGGAAACTCCTTATTGATATCCCGGGCGTACGAAATGCATGGCTTGAAAAATCAGCAGGACAGGAAATACGGATAGGTGTTGATAAAGATAAAAAAGAACTCTACTACCTTGATAAAAATAACACAAATCAGGAGGATCAGAAAAACAATACTGAAGATACTGTTGAACTGAAAATAAATGGACTTTATGATATCTGTGTTGAAATTGAACCCCAACTTATAGTAGATGCTTGTGGCAGGACAGTGATTTCCCAAGAAGACATCATCAAAAAAGTTTATGAAGTATTCCACATGCACCGAAATTTATGTGAAGATATAAGGGATGTTGTAATTTATGGTGAAGAGGAAATAGCCATTTGTGCCGATATTGAACTTACTGCCGAAGCTGAACCCGAAGAGGTAATGCTGCAAATTTTCCTTCATATCGAGGAATTCCTATCCCCCACCCTTCGGTTTTATACCCTTCAGGAGATGATAGAAAAGGGTAGAGCTGTTGAGGAAATTTTTGAAGGCCGCCCGATGACGGTTCCAGATATTCAATCTGAAGATGAGAGCATTAAGAACTCCAAAGACTTAAACCTTATCCCCGGCCATGGATTTATCGATACCGATGAACTGAAAAAACTGGAGCCTCAATCCAGGATACATGTATCGGATATTCATGAAAAAATCATGGATATTGAAGGCGTATTGGCGATACACAAATTGGTGCTTGTAAATTACATTAATGATCTGCCACTGACAAAAGGCGAGAAGTGGTGCCTTCCATTGACCAGGGCTTACAGGCCACACATTGGAATCAATTCATCCAAAGTCAATTTCCTGAAAGGGCCGCTTTATTTCTCCTATGATAAAGAAGAAATCAAACAACGCTTTAACCAGGAAAAGTTTGCAAAAACCAAGGCCAGCCTCGAACCCTACCAGCTCGATCTTTCAATTCCGGGGGGAACCCATCGCGATTTGCTGGATTACACTTCAATTCAACATGAATTTCCGCTCACCTATGGCATTGGCAGTGAAGGAATCGCCGACATGCCTACACCAGTTAGGCAAGCAAAGGCACGCCAGTTGAAGGCATACCTGTTATTTTTTGATCAGATCCTGGCCAACTACCTTTCGCAACTTTCGCATATCAGGGAACTTTTTGCCATGCAATCAGTCCCCGGGAAAGATCAACAGAATGGCTGCCACACCTATTTCACGCAAGGATTAGATGATGTGCCGGGGGTAAAAGATCTAATAAAAAATTTCAACACCTGCCATACATCGTGTTCTAACGAAAGATTTCCTGAAGACTATCCCAGCTACCTGTCATGCATAACCGAAAATAAAAAGGACTACGAAAAAAGGAGAAATCGTTTTCTGGATCACCTGCTGTCCAGGTTTTCAGAATCGTTTACCGATTACGCGATGCTGGTATATAAACTTCAAAAAGAAAACAGGAACGAGCAGGACATCATCAACAGCAAGGTTTCGTTTTTAGAAAAATATCCCGACATCAGCCGTAACAGGGGAAAAGCCTTTGATATGCTTGAGAAGCCGGTTTGGAATACCGAAAATGTGGCCGGGTTAAAAAAGAGGATATCAGCTTTATTGGGTATTGAAAATGCAAGGCGGGAAACTTTAAGCACGGGCGAAATAGTAGAAGAAGCTGGGGGATGGTTTTATGTTGTAAAGGACAAGCAGGGGAAAGATACACTGAAAAGTAAGAAATCTTATTTAGACAAACCCTCGGCAGAATCTGCATTCGAAGCCATCCAGGCGCGGTTGAAAGATCAGGATCAATACCACGTGCTGAGTTATAAAATACCGGAACTTGATGGATACAGCTATCGCCAGGGCCGGAAAATAAAAGATGTTGTTCAATATGGTTTTGTCTTTGTTGGTGGCCTGGAAGACCGGGACAGGCCTGAGGTCATCGCCCAAAGTGTTACCAGGTTCGATACAAAGGGAGCGTGCGAAGAAGCCCTTTACAGGTTTATTTGCCAGGCAAAGTTTAACGATATCGCCTGCAAGGTAGAACAGGAAAAAGAATGTTATGAATATTTGTTATTTGATGCCAGGTATGAAAATATATTTTTCAGGAGTTTCAAGGGCTATCATACCATCAGCATTTGCGAAAAGGCTTACCGGCTTTTTATCAAAAGTGCAGTTGATGAAAATAAATATGAAGATATTGAGGAGAACGGAAAATACGGGTTTGAATTATTTAGGACAAGGGCTAAGAAAAAAACTATCGTGGCAATCCATCCTAATTGGTATGAAACTGACCAGGAAAGACAAGACCGTAAATGGGCCATTATCTATTACCTCGACGAAACAATCCCCGAACCTGAATTTGGAGGGACACCCGGACATTTTGAACTTGTGGTTAAAGATCAGCAGGAGCAAACTTTACTGATCAGCCCTGCCGAAAATAGCGTCACTTTTTACAAAACCGAGGCCCATGCCCGGCGTGCCTACCAGAAAATACGTCGCAGGGCAAGTGATGTAAGTAAGGAATATTACGTTTTGCTTAATGGCCCGGAAGAGGACAAACCCTTCGGTTTTTTAATCTCCGACCGCGACAACACCATCCTTGCCCAACACCCTGTGCAATACGCTTCAGAAGCGGAGCGCGCCCTGGCAATTAACATGCTGATGTTTGGAATACGAAATCAAGCTGCCAGCTACCGGCACATGCAGGAAGAGGAGGGATACAGGTTTGAGTTGTTGGATATGGATCATGTAGTAATTATGCGCGCCGCCGGGTTATACAGCGATGCCGAAGCTTCGGAAGCCGGGTGGAATGAATTGCAGGACCAGGCCTGTGCTTACAGTAATTATCGGCTAATCAATGATGAAGGTGCTAAATATCCATTCTCTTTTGAGCTGCTTGGCAAATCAAAAAATATATTGGCAATCCATACAAAGTCTTATGCTACCGAAAGCACGCGCGACCTAATGCTCCAATCGGTAATAAATTACTCCTGTTACACTGAATATGATGTAAATATTACAGGCACTGCCGGGACATATACCTATGCCCTCAAGGGTAAAGATGGAAGAATTCTTTTGGAGAGTGCCGACCGTTTTGCTGATGAATCGACAGCCAGGTCAGCTTATTGGGAAATGGTGCAACTGGCCAAAGAACATGCAAATTACTTTATAGAGCTACCTGAATTCCGCTTTGAGATAATGAATGAAGATCACCAGGCTATTGCCCACCCTCCCACGGATTACAACTTCGTTTCGGTGAACGAGAGGGAAGCGGCGATTGCAATGATTATGGCCTATCTAAGGGACGATAAGGTAAACTATGAGATCGAAAATGTGAGAGGTTCTTTTTACAGTAAAATTACCGATGGCAATAAAAACCGCTTACTAAAAGGATGCACCTTATCTCCTTCCCACGAAAAGGCCGAAGTTGAGTTGGAAGCATTAACAGGTAATAAGAACGATGATGCCAGCACGGGCTTTGTGCAGGATCCGAAGTATTATAAGATTTCAGAAAACCTTAAAAATAATTGCCCTTATGGCTTTTATATTCAAAATGAGGATGGGAACATGCTTGCCCGTCATCCACTTAAATATCATACAACTGATGCGCTTTACAAGGCACAGCTTAATGTATTATCCTGGGTATCCGACTGGAAAAAGTTGAAGCATGATATCATTAGGCCACATCAGTGGAATGAACTAAAAGACTGGGATGAAAATGTCTTGCTCATGGTCGATTCGCTGTATCTTAATGACGAGGGGATTGATTCATTCAAAAAACTGGCATCCAAGGAGAAATACTATTCAATCGAGAACAAAGACAATTTTTCCCAAATCGTTGTCAGGGATCATAACAAAAGATACCTGGCCTATCATCCAAGATATTTTCAAACTAAAAAAGATGCTGAAAAATACATCGCGACGATTCTCCTTTTCATCAAGCTGAATGGGGTAAGCTACACGTTTTTTGATACAGAAAAAAGATACACTATTGTAAATGAAAAGGGTGGTGACTTGCTGGTTTGTGTAAAAGAGATAAGGAATTACAAGGCTGCAACAGAAGTTTTATTGAAAGTGTGTGAGCTGGGAAGTTCAGCAGGAAATTATAAACTTGTGCCCGGGCATGAAACTCCTGCTAAAAATGAGAAGGCCGGGCCAGCAGATGACCCCGAGGCCACAGATGAGAATCATGCGACAGATCATCCTGAGGGCACAAAAACGGAAGTTCCTACCGAAATCCCACACCAGGAAGAGCCAGCCACTTATGGTTTTGAACTATTGAATAATGAAGTCCCCATTGCGCGGAATGTAAACATTTACAGCAGCGCGACGGAACGCGACGATGCCTTGAAAGAACTGATAGCGATACTACTTAGCGATCATATTCCCTCCAGGCTAACAAGCCGGATTGAAAAGTTTTGTTACGAACTCACAGATTTCTCAGGCAAAGTATTACTTAGTTCACGCAATTTTAAGGAATTTAATTCGAGGGAGGAAGCCGCTCAAGCAAACAATTACAATAAATATTTGGCACTGGCAATAGAAGCAAAAAACTATACATCCCAGTTACGATACCAAAAAGTGCCTGACGAAAACCACGAGCAGTGTTTCCACTCCTTTCATATTGCCGATCCTGATGCTGCCGATGAATCCACCCTGTTTGGACATCCATCGGAATATACCTGTCAGCAAGGGCGCGATGAAATGATTGCTACGATAATTATCTTGCTTTCGAGCAAACAATATAATTGCTCCATTGAAGGAATTCCCTGTGGTTTTACTTTTAGCATGAAATTCAAAATGCCTTTCGGTAGCGACGAAAAAGCAATCAAGGATAAAAATCCAGATCAGAAAGGAAAAATAAGTCGGAAAACAAATGAACAAAGCAATATACTGGTAAAGATTGTTGGAGCCATTCACTATCCAAGCAGAGGTGAAGCCTGGAAAATAGCCAGTCGTACAGGTGATCTCCTGAAAAACGCGGATCAATATATTGATCCGGGTGTAGAGGAAGAAGCCATCTGGTTGGTCAAAAATTCAACTGGGGAAACAGTAGCCCGGATATACGCGGATGGTGGAAATGAAGAGGAGGTCAGGGATTTCATCATTCATACCATGACCCATTCAGTAGCAGGAATACCTTATAATGTGCGATACCAGGAACGGGCACTTTATTATCAACTTGAAGAAGGCGGCTCTACCTTGTTAAAAAGCACGAAGGGAATTGATTGTCCCATTTTCGCTCATGGGAACGGATCAACCAATAGCGAGGAAAAGGTAGTTCAGGAACAAGATGCCCATCAAAAAGCCTGCGAGTTAAGCAACGAAATAAGTGAATATGCACAGCATGAAAAATACTATCGCTTCATAAGTAATGAAGAGGAATGCCTGCATGGTTTCGAGGTAGTGGGTGGTACCGGCACTTCAATTGCAACGCACGACCATCTGTATTTGAGTAAAGTTGAAAGCAGGAATGCTATAGGAAAAATCATTCAAAAATTAAATAATGAAGGGATGCACCTGCTTGAGCATATCCTGTTGAGGCCCCGGAATAGTGGTTTGGCCCTCAACGATCAATTAGATATTTCAGGTGAAGAAACCATGTTGCAGAGGTCAACAACCGGTATCACTAACATCAGCGAAACCCGCTCAAGCATCAACATAAATGAAAAGCCCGGGCGAAACCCGGAAGCTGACAAATTCTTGCCCATACCCATTTTATGCCATACTGACGATGATAACTTTTGCCCCGAACTTAGCGACCCATATTCATTCCGTGTAACCATAGTATTGCCCTACTGGCCTAAACGTTTTAATGACCCCGGGTTCAGGGAATTTATGGAAACCACCCTTCGAAGGGAAGCACCGGCTCACATCCTGCCGAGGATTTGCTGGCTGGACACCTGTCAGATGAAAGCTTTTGAAAAGGCTTATCAACGTTGGCTCAACACGCTGGATATTCAGAACAAGCATTGCGATGCAACGGCGGCCCGCGATGAACTTATCGAAGTATTGAAACAACTCCGAAGTATATACCCCGAGGCACATCTACACGATTGCGAGCAAAGGGGCTTAGATAATAATAAGGTGATCCTCGATCACACCCGATTAGGTTAATTTAAAATATCAAGATATGAGTGCTTATACCCAAACCGCGTATCCGTTTTTTAGAAAAGGTCAGGTGCTAAAAAACACCGACCTGAACAACATGGTCGATTACCTGGATCAGCACAATAGATTTACCAGGGTGCTGGTTGTAGGGTCTGGAATTTTTTCGGGACTGGAAGTTGACCTGGTTTTGGAAGGATCAGAATATACAATTAAGGTAAGCCAGGGTTTCGGCCTCAGTTCCGATGGTTTTATTATCCAATTGAAAAAGGAGGTTCCCAATATTCCTTTTGAATTCACGCATTACCGGAAGTTAACCCTGTCCGACAATGATTTTAAATGTAAGAAACCTGACGGGCCTGATTTACCCGAACCGGTTTCTTTTGATGCTTATGAATTATTGGAAGATATTGATGAAAATGCTGACACTACAGGTGTCGCACCACTTTACTCCTTGCCCGAGAATCTGGAAACAAACACCCATTTCTGCCTTGTTCTCTGGGTGTCAAGGGAAGAAAAAGACAGGCCCTATTGCATTGATATTTGCGATGAATCAGGTGCTGACTTAAACTTTACCATAAAACCATTATTGGTTCCGTCGGACATTTTCAATACCGCGGATCAGAATGGCAGTGGAGAAAGTACAGCAAATGGTTTTATTGCTCCTCCACAAGTGAAGTTGCGGCCTTTCGGTTACCAGGTATCGTCCGTAAATAATCCAATAACTGGGTCGCAAGAGGATATCTCGGTGGTAAATCCTTCGCTGGTTGAAGATCATAACGATTTCCTGGAGAATTATAAAAGCATTATCCATAAACTCATCAACCAGGAATATACCATCAGCGATGCCTATGATTGGGCCTACAAACATATGCAATGGCTCGGTCTGGAAGGGGATGAGAATCCGTTTGCCGATCTTAAGGCAAATCTTAATTCGTTATTGGAGACCTTTTCAGCCCCGCTTATAAACGAGGATGGATCATCACAAAACATCGAAATCCAGTACCTGTATAGCTACCTGCATGATTTGCTTGGAGCCTATGAAGAATTTGTTAAAATGGCCTGCTCATTACAAACAGCCGTACTTCCACTTGTATGCAAGCATGTACGTTATGTTGGGCTTGCAGGGTTTGCCGTAGATGTTGAAGGCCGGGCCATAAATGAAGAAGATTCAAATTGCCGTACAGCTTTTCAATCCTCATTATTTTATGAGGGTAACAATTCCAGGATACAGGAGACGGAGTTTTATTTCAAGCGGATGGTAAAATTGGCTACTGATCTTACAATGGTCGACCTTCCTCTCACCAAGGCAGCTCCGGAGGATATCGCGAATATCATTGTAACACCTGGACGTACACCATCACTTCCCTTGAGCAAGCAGGCCTTTCCCTATTATTACAATAATGATTCAAAGAAATATTGGTCATACCATACGAAAATGGATTGTTTTGACCCAAAGATACTGGGATACAGGGACCACACAATTGATACATTGTTTACGGAAAACAATCCCTTGTTGCAGCACGACGATGAATTTACTTTTTACCGTGTTGAGGGCCATGTAGGCAAACAGGCTGATGAGGTTTACGATGCCATGAATTTCTGGGTGAATCAATTCAACCTGCCCTTCGATGTTCAATTTGTAAATCTACTTTCCTTCGATAATGATCTTATTGGATATTATGCCCCAGAACTGGAAATCCTACAATCCAAATATTCCCAGGTCAAAACTGATCTTATCGGGTATTTGATGGAAAATGATTTTCCTGTCCCCGGAGAAGATGTCCTGCCCGAAAAACTTGAATATTTTTTGTGCAAAGCACTCTCGCAGTGGCTGAATAGCCTGAACAATTTTGATGTACCACTAAATGTGGATTGTTTTATTGCAGCTTTTTGGGCGCTTCAGTTGCACTTTGAAATGGAAAGCGAAACCTTCCGTTATGTCAATTCCTTTCATGAATTTGCTTTGCAACACCCGGGCTTGCTTCACAAGGGAGGGGCTCCTGCCGGCGGTACACTTGTAATTGTAAATGCCGTTGTCCCAAATGCCTTTGCCAGGGATCTCGTGATACAGTTAGAAAAAGAAAAGAGAAGTGGATCCACCTCAGGAAATCAGTCCTCAGTTAAAATAATTCCAGACGAAAGCATCAGGGCACCACAAGGATCTAAACCACTGGGCGATCCCGGTGGTAGGGGATCATTTAAATCTCCGCCTACCAAAGACCCTGATGCACGCTCATTTACCGGACTTGAAAAAAGGTTTAGGGAAATGTTATCTGAAAACGCCACGCAGGTGGTTGTCGGGGATTTTTGCCTTCCCTACCGCTGTTGCAACAGCCTCAAAACACCCGAGCCCATGATCTATCTTTTGCCCGATGAATTTTGCAGCAACGATGAAAAAATTTATGAAATTTGGACTTACCCCAGGGGCGGGACAATCAGGGGTGTTGTGAACGGGGAAATCCCTGATACAGGAGACTTGCCTGATTATATCAGTTTTGATGATGCCCAACGAAAATATTTTTTCCATCCAGTGCAAGTTCCGCTTTCTAATGAGATTAGTGCAGAAGTTGTGATAACATACCATATTGGAAGCCTCACGGCAAAGTCGAAGCTAATGGTGTATAATAAACCAGGCCTACCTGAAATGAACGTGGGGGAAAATGTGCCAATATATGATAGCCAGTCTGTATTACATGCCCAAGAAATAACTTTCACAATTGAAAATAACAATGATAGCTACGCGTCTTACTGGATGGTGGATGGGGAACGCGTTGAACCACTTGCAGGAACTCCGGCCAACATATTGAAAAAAACATTTTATTACCACAACAAAACCCAATATGTAGTGTCCCACGTTTTTGGTAACGGTATTTGCGAAACTAAAACGGATGAAATAATTAACCTTTGTGAAATGGTGGATACTGTTACAATAAGTATTGGAGGCGAAAAGACTTTTACCGAGAATCCTCAGGAAGATGAATCGTTGGATTTAGATGTCAGCCCGATGGGCGGCAAATTCCTATTGAAAAAGGCGGATGGTGATGCTTTTGAGCCAAATATCGAAATAACAACTGAGCCCGAAAGTAATAATATACCATCAAGCTATAAGCTAATTAACACAAATTTAAATCCATTACCACACGGCCAATACACTTTGTCTTACTATCTGCCATTTTGTGGAAAGGTAGCAAGTGAGGATAAATTTGATGTTTTATGTAATCCATCGATCATCCTCAAACGATACGTTTTCTGCTCCAACGACAAGCATCGTTATCCCATCTACCTGCATCCGGCCAATGGAACACTGCTTGCGGAGCCAAATCTTGGATTGATTAAGGATAGTGATCAATATTTCTTTGAACCTTCACAGGTAACAATTTTTGAAGATGATCAAATAGCTATAATTGAACTAAGTTGCGATCCACCCAATGGAGAAAAAGTTACCCAAACACTTACCGTATATAAGGTTCCAAATGAAATTGAAATAATTGATTCGAAACCTGTTTATAACGCGGGTAAGCTTTGCGAGGGAGGCTACTTGTATCGCTTTAAAGCTGGTGATGGCAGGGCCGACCGTTATGAGTGGCAGGTTAATGATGAAACAAAAGCAGTATATGAACACAACGCGGCCTTTGAATATATCTTTCCATTAAGCAAAGCAATTGTTGTTAAACTTATTGTTGAAGCTACAACCGAAACAGGCGATCCAAAGAATCCAAAAGACCAAACCCTGACGTGCCGCAACGAAATCATCCATGACATCAAGGATCTCTGTCCAACGGAAACCCTTTCGATTGTCGTAGAAAATTATGGTGATGAACACGGACAGTATCTCATAGAAGTATCTCCACCTGGTGGTAGTTTCTCATTGGTACTCGTGGAATCAGGATTTGTCATCAAAGATCTACCTCTTACTATGTCTGGTCAAGCATCATGTGAAGATGCAAAATTCCTTTTACGAGTTTGGGATATTGAGGAGTTCAATAAACTTAAAGTAAGTGTATTTAAAATAGTCTATTCATTTCCTAAATGTGATCTTTTTGTTGAATCTGATTTCATATTTTTAGATGAACCAGGTGAAAGCAGGATTTTAGAAACAAGAGGCCCCTCGGAAAATCCAGCAACTAACCCGGGCTTAATTCCTGAGAAAAGTGAAGATTTGACACAATTATTAAACATCCGGTTTGCTGCCAACCAGGCCACAATTGAAGAACTTGAAAAGGATTCCTCCCTTGCAAAAACAAAAACCTTCGGCATGGCAAAGATGTTTAGCCTGTTTGCCGGCGATACACGGGAAATGAACAAACGCTTTGCAACGGCATCAGGTCTTTTAATGGTCAGTCTTAAGAAAGCCACAGGAGACAGAAAAAGTCAGTATGAAAAATTATTGGAGGCTATTACATATAAATACCTGGATAAGGTAGTGACTTCAAGTCCTGAAAAACTGACAGACGAGGTTCGGGAATTGCTTGAAGATCTCAATAGCAAAATGGAGGCTGCAGGGATCAAGAAGAAAAGGATGGTAAAGAATTGGAAAGCGGAAGACCTTAAAAAGGTACTGAAGACTTCATCGGCCAATGCAATCAAAAACATCTTTAAATAATGACTTTCAAACTCCAGCAAAGTGTCAAGTAAAAATCTTCATATCATCGAAAAACAATTCGTGGAGATCAAGCTTCCTGAAGGAGTTGATGGGAATAAATGGTTAGAAAAAATCAGCACTTTTTGTCACCAACATCTCCACACAACATTGGAAAAGTTGTTCGATCGATACGGCAACACTAAAGAGTTGATACAAATTGATAAGTTGGCAATTGATCTTGGTAAGCTGAACAATAACATGCCGGATGATGAGCTGGCTATTTCAATCGCCAATCGTTTAGAAGAACAACTCTATAGTTTAATTGCTTTGAAAAATAACTACCTGAATGGCGAACAGGTTCAAATTACACGGCGGCCTGTTCAGGAGGAGATATTTAACCAATGGTTGTATTACCTGGAATATGGTATCCTGCCCCTTCAGGCTGGGCATTTGTCTGAGGATAAACTCCGGCAGAAAATACTGACTTCCCTGGCAAGTAATTCAATTGCTGTCGAAAAGTTACAATCACTTTTATCCGGCAAACCAACTTCTGTTGACAGATTAGCCTTACAACAAAGCGATCATTTTCTGCAATTAATGCTCGAAGCCTGTACAGCAAAAAAACAGGAGTTTTTGATACAGTTATTGGAAGACCTGGAAAAATTGGAAAAAAGATGGGCTGAAAAAACACCTCGTGTTGCTCGCGAGAAAAGAGGCCAGGCTTCTATCCCTAAATCGCGTGTACGTTTCTGGAAAGAAATTATCACACTTTACATGACTGGCAAGATCAAGGTCATTAAAAGTGAACAACTTGGTGATCTGGTTTTAAAAATATTTCCGGTCGGTGATAATGATTACATGAGAGAATTCATAAAACGAGACCTTGCAAACAATAACAGGTTTTACCCTGTTTTAGGAAAAGCGAAAGCAGAAATACTAAAAGAGATCAGTAAAATCATAGTAAAGGATCGAAAAAGTATCAGTGCTTTAGGTGGTTCAAAGGCTACAGATAAAACATCAAAAGACAGGAGAAATAAAAAAGACACGGACACACAGGCTACCCCTGTTAGTGAAAATATAGCTGTGAAGCCTGAAGCAGGAGAAACAAAACAGCGGCAAGAAAGCGGTGATAAAGTTTTTGAAATAAAGGACCAGGAAAAGTATTCAAAAGATTTAGATAAAAAGGATGATGGCAGTTTGCCTTTGAAAATTTCCGGGGAGAATGACTTTTCAAAAACCACAGTATCCTCTGATGTTGCTGCTAAAAGTGAAAAGAAACCGGAATTTGACGAAGAAGAAAAATCCTTTTTGAATGATGAATCGTTATCTGATTTTGTAAAAGAAGATGAATATTTTCAGGACGATACTTCATTTACCAGTTTAATTAAAGAGGGAGAAGGTATCTATATCCATAATGCCGGGCTTGTTTTATTGCATCCATTTTTTACAAACTTTTTCCGAAAATTAAAACTGCTTCACAACAACGATTTCATCGATAACACTTCCCGGCATCATGCTGTTCACCTGATCCAGTATATGGCCACGGGAAAAACTGAACTGCCCGAGTACGAGATGCTGTTGGCAAAGCTGATTTGTGGGCTACAGGCTGAAGATCCAATTGCCCGGTTTATAGCACTTGATGAGATAGAAATGAATGAGGTTGAGGTGATGCTGCAGGCCGCAATTGAGCATTGGGGAACTTTGGGAAAAACCTCATCTGATGGTTTACGCGAGGGATTCCTACAACGGGATGGCAAACTGGAGAAGCACCCGAGCGGTTGGCACCTGATGGTTGAACAAAAATCCATGGATATCCTGCTTGACAGCTTACCTAACGGCTGGGGACTAAGTACAATAAAACTACCCTGGATGAAAGATATAATGTCTGTAAAATGGCGATAATGCTAAATGAAGTTCTACTGTTATTTTAGTTAGAAGTAATAACAAATATGTGCTAATTGTTATTAATGGTTTGATGACCGGTGACCGATGTCCGATGTCCGATGTTACTATATGGTCAAATAACGGAATTTCTGAAATTTACACATTCGTCATCCGACACCTGACAATTAACATATGTCAGTATGGAATAAATATTTGTTTTAAAACCATCCATTAAATTCGTTGTGGAACCTTAAATGAATCTGGTGTCATTTCAATATTCCAATTTCGGGCTAATATAGGACGTTTCAATGTCCGAAAGCCGGCGGACGATTGAAAACCAGGGATTTGACTTAGAAACGTGCGTAGCACTTTCAAACGTCAGACTACCTTTGAAATGACAATAGTGAAATGTTAAACGTTTTTTGATATCAGGCACGCGTAACTTTTAAACGGCTTTAAACCGATTAAAAGTTTTTTTTATTCCTAATGAAAACCACCGAAACTAAAACATCTTCTGCCCTTCATCATAAAACGGGGCCTGAATTGTTTTTCAAAAAGAACAACTCTAACGATTTCTTTACAGGAAAAGGTATGCCTGTAAATACAGAAAGCTTCTTTCCAAATACCATACAGTCGAAGCTAAAAATAGGCCGGCCCAATGATAAATATGAGAAGGAAGCCGATGCTATGGCCGATAGCGTTGTACAAAAGTTAAGTAATCCCGGATCGGTACCACCAAAAGAAGCATTGGAGAATGAATCAATTCAAACCAAAACAGAAAAGGAAGAGAAGAACATACAACGCAAACCGGTCTTTGAAAGTGATAATGACACTCATGAATTCGGAATTCAAAAAAAATCAGATAGTTTATCTACAACTCCGGTATTCCAACAGCAGGAATCCGCTGAAGAGGAAGGCCTTCAGGAGATGGAGGAAGAACAGGAGCCAGAAACTTTACAGCGTACACCAATATTTGAAAGCGAGACAACTCCCGAAGTACAGGCCAAATCAGATCATTCGGGAACCTATGCCAAAGGTAAGCTTGAAAGCGGGTTAAACTCCAGCAAGGGCAAGGGCTCAGCCCTTGCTGAAAACACACGCGCTTTAATGGAACCTGCTTTCAATTCAGATTTCAGCGCTGTCCGGGTACATACCGATAGTTCTGCAGTTCAAATGAACAAAGAATTGGGCGCACAGGCATTTACACATGGTTCGGATATTTATTTCAATGAAGGGAAATATGATACCGGTAGTTCTGATGGCCAAAAGTTATTGGCGCATGAATTGACACATGTAGTACAACAAAACGGCAGCATTCAGCGTGCAAGCTCAAGTGTTAAACCCCCTACTCAGGATAATGATAAATCGACATATTTTTATGAAGACAAAAAGAAAGGTATTTCTATAGATACAAGTAAGAATAACATAACTATACCCTATTTAAAGGTACCTGCATTTAAACTGAAATTTGGTCCAACTGGTGGATTTACTTTATTACCCAAAGAGAGCCCTGAAATAAAAAACGAGGAGGGCGGGATCGCAACTGACGATTTCACTTCACCCGGAAGGAGTAATAATCAAATAAGTATTTGGCAGAAAGAACTACAGAATTCAGATGCAAACAATTTTAAAGAAAAACTCGATAAGAAAGCCGCAAATGAAAAAGACCCTAAAATCTTTGATAAAAGTGGTCAGCGTATTTATTATTTTCAACTAAAAAAAGCAGGGAGCACGAGTAAAGGGCTCATTTTTGGTGCGATCACAGAAATACGCCAGCGATTATTCCGACCATTTTGGGATAGCTCTGGTAAATATGTGAAAGGTGGTTATCATGTTGATCACAAACAGGAATTGCAGCTTGGTGGCCCAAACACGATTAGCAATATGTGGCTATTGGAAGCTTCTTCAAATACTTCCTCAGGCTCGAAAATTAAGGCGGAAAGAGTACACAAAATAAACCAAGTAATAAATAAGGCTAAAACGGCAAACATATCTAACCTGCCAAGTATAGAAAAAGCAAGAAAAGAATATACCTTGACCCTTACTAAAGGTTTGAAAAAAGGCTTGGTTGTGAAAGGCAAAAGGAAAACCTGGGGCATTGAAAAAGTAAAAGCAGGCAAGCAACTCGACGGACTGAAAGCCTTGAAAGAAAAAGAGATTGCCAATCTGAGGTTACGCGGAACTGCAAAAATGCTGGCAATTTATAGCGGAAGAATGGGAGGGATAAGGAAAGATATACCTTGGGACGATGCTGCAGCCATGTCGAAGAAAAAGATATTAAATAAGAAAATATATATTGGAAGAACAGCTTCAGGGACTACACTTATAAAAGAAGTTCATTATGATTCAGCATCAAATTCTGATGGAAAACTTGTCTGTTCTGTTGACTTCAACAAAGGTAAGCAGAAAAAATATGGCGTTAATGCCCTAGAGAATGCGGTATTCACTTTGAAGCGATCAGATGCTTTACAGTACGGGGGTTATATTTACAAGCCAAGTATTGCCCACGCTTTAAAAGAAGCTATTCGTTTTAAAGGTTTAAGCCCGGTCGAAATACATCAGGTAAACCTGGATCCTAATACGGGCATTTCAGCTATCGGAAAAATCAAGCCCACTATTCCATTTCTAGGCAATGCTGATATTGACATTATCCTGAATAATACAGGTATAAGTGTCAGGAAAACTTTTGGTGCAAATGAAATTAAATTACCCGATCCTTTTAAAATTGACAATACGAATCTGGAAATTACAATAGGAACACAAAATTTTAATGCAAATGGTAACATAAATTTTAGTATTAAAAACGTGGGTGAAGGATCTGTAAAGGCCAATGTAAATAGCAACGGGAACATCAAGTTAAAAGGAAATTTTGACCTTGCTTCTGAACTTTTTGATAAATCAAGGATAAGTTTCAAATATGAGCGTACGAATGAAGGTGAAGACAATTATTCCATTGGGGGTAAAATCAGTTTAGCCACTGGAAAAGTTAAAGGTTTGAAAAAAGCAGAGGCTGATGTTCAATATGATGACGGAGTACTTTCCGCAAAAGGAATGGCTCAACCAGATATAAAAGGGTTTAAAGAGATAGAAATGTTTCTAAAGGTCGAAAAAGAAGGCTATACCTTTGGTGGTAAAACTGACCTCGTAGGAATTGTACCGCGAATTAAAAAAGGGGTGCTTGAACTAACTGTTGGCAAAAGCGGCGATACAAATGGATTCCAAATTTCCGGTGGTGGCTCAGTAGAACCTGATATTCCTGGACTAAAAGGCGGCACCAGCATTACCATCAATTATAAAAATGGTGCCATTTTAATTAAAGGAAAAGTTCCTTTTGCATTTGATAAAGCCAGTGCTGAAGGAGAAATAAATGTCGGCATAACCAACCGGGTGGTGGATGAAAACAAGCAGGCAACAGACGAAATTTCAGATGAATGGACTGTATTTGGAAGCGGAAATGTAACCATTAACCTGGGCAAGGGAATCGCTGCAGCGGCAGAGGTTAAGTTGGAGCCCAATGGCGAAATTATTGTTTCGGGTAAGGTAGGTTTGGATCGCTCTAAGGAAAAACCGGCTGGCAAAGAGGAAAAATTTGAAAAAGATCTCTTCAAGATTTCACCCCCTTCAATTATTCTTTTTGCTATACCACCTATAGGCGCCAGCCTAAAACTGGGGATTGAAGGAGGTGCCCGCTTATATGCCTATTTCACGCCTCCACATTTTAAAGAATTGTCCATAAAACTTGATAATTTCAACCTTACTAATCCCAAAGACGATTTTGAAATTGAAGGAAATATAATCATAGGAATGTCTGGAAGGGGAGGGCTCCTCGCCTATCTGACCCTCAAGGCAACACTGAGCATTTTGGTTGCTGCTGTTGAAGGGCGATTAACTGGTAACATTGGGATGGAGGCCAATGCAGAAGCATCGGCTTCGGTAAAAGCAAAGTGGTCGAAAGCAAGAGGTTTGGAAATTGATGAGGGTAAAATTGAAATCTTTACTGATGCAAAATTTATTGCAAAATTGAAGGGTGGTATTCGGGTATTTCTGGATTTATGGTTGGCAGAAATAGATATTTGGGAAGAAGAATTGGATATCGCGAGCATCGAATTTGGCCCCACTATAAAAATTGGGTTTGAGATGCCCGTTTCAATGAAAGATGGAAAACTGGAAACAGGCGCGCTAAATAAAGACTCCTTTAAATATCCCGATATTAGCAGTGAGCGTGAACAGCAAAAACTAGTTAAGGAAGGTGCCAGTCAGGATAAAAAGGTGAAGCCACCACCACCACCATCAAAAGAAGAAGCGATTTATGCAGTGAGGAGATTGAAGGCAGGGCCAATCAATGCATGGAACATACTTTTTATGGATGCTGATGAAGCAAGAGCCAGGGTTGCTTTTGGACTGATATCAAGAGACACTTATATTATGTGGTTATTGACAAAGCATAAAACGCTGGATTGGAATGATGCCATTTATGTTGGCAGACAAAAAGATAGGATGGATTTTGATCGCTTCAGGAAATATTTTCTTGCCAAGGAGCTTTCTAACTTCCAAAAAATAATCATGATTTCCAATTTCAGAAAATCCCATACGCTGTTTTCCAGATCAAATGGAGCTGAAATATCAAAATTGTTTAATGAACAAGGGCAAGCCGTGAAATTTAAACCAACAACGGAAATTTCAGCAGAAAACCAATCAAGGTCAAAGAAAATGACACCCAAACCTTAAATTTAAACAACAAACATATTATCCCATGCCCATCATCTCCCTCGCCATACAAAAAGGCGGTTCCGGAAAAACCACAACTGCCATCAATCTTGGTGCTGCACTGAGGGATATGGGCCATAAGGTGTTGCTGATCGATATAGACCCGCAGGCGAACCTGAGCCAGGCCCTGGGAGTGAAGGATGAACCAGAAGGAATATACAATCTCATCCATAAGGCATCCAGTGGCCAAGAAGCGCACGTTGAAAACATTATTCAGCAAAGCAATGGTTTGGATTTGATACCTTCCTCAATCGACCTGGCAAATGCTGAATTGGAACTGGTAAGCACGTATGGTAGAGAATATATCCTAAGGGAGATCCTGAAACCTATCCGGAAAAACTACGACTATATTTTCATCGATTGTCCTCCGGCTATTGGCATGCTTACAGTTAATGCCTTGTCAGCCAGCGATTATGTAATTATTCCCCTGCAGGCTGAATATCTTCCACTCGAGGGAGTGCATAGTTTTATACATACATTTAACAGGATAAGGAAGCAACTAAACAGAGACTTAAAGATCTTAGGCTTTCTGTTGACCAAATACGATGAACGCAAAACGATGAACCGCCAGGTACTGAATAAGTTGTTTGCCGAATATGGTGAGCAGGTGTTCGATACACGCATCCGCTCAAATATCACCCTGGCCCATGCACAGGAAAAAGGAAAGGATATCTTCACCTTTAGCAAAAGCTGCAATGGAGCCATTGACTATAATTTACTTATGAATGAATTTATAGAAAGAACCACTAATAGCTAAAATCATGAAACGTATAAATCGTCGTCACAAAAACCCTACTGCCAGGGAAGAAAATAAAACGCCATTTTTCTCCAAAACCACCGAAAGTTCCACATTGTCAGAAAAGAATAAAAATTCCTTCTTCCAGACCAAACTGACCATTGGAAGAAAAGAGGATCCTGAAGAAAAAGAAGCTGATATAGCTGCCAAAAACATTGTAAACAAAGCACCTCAAGAGAATATGGAAGAGGAAGCAGTTCAGGCTAAACGGAATATTCAAAAGCAGGAAGTTCCCGAGGAAGAGGAAGCAGTTCAGGCTAAACGGAATATTCAAAAGCAGGAAGAGGAGGAGGAACCTGTACAAGCGAAAATTGAAATTCAAAAGCAAGCTGAAGAAGAGGAAGAAACCGTTCAAACCAAACCTGATAAAACTGATCCACAGAAAAGACAAGATATACTCTCTAATCTTAATAATACCAAAGGAGAAGGCAGTGCATTGCCCGAAAACATAATGGATAGTATGGGATCGGCCTTTGGTGTAGATTTTTCTGATGTAAGGATTCATACCAATAAAAATGCTGTTCAAATGAATAAAGAATTGCATTCGCAGGCATTTACACATGGGAAAGATATTTATTTCAATGAAGGCAAGTATAAGCCCGAAACTTCTGCTGGAAAACAACTGCTGGCGCATGAGTTGACCCATGTAGTGCAACAGAACATTTAAAGCAAAACCCCAAACTACAACAAAAGGCAAACGGTAAATCCACAATAAAACCCGCCAAAACACTTTTTAAAAAGGTTAATAAAATCTAATACTATGCCTCAAACTCATAAGTCCAAAACTCAAGACAACAACCACGAAGTTTTGAACAATGAATTGAAATGGTTTCAAGCTGTACTCCTTACACGTCTGCAACTGCACTTTGAAAAGGCTGCCCAACACAAAAGTATTTATGATATTAAAGCTCCTAAAATAAATAGTGTCAATAAGCCATATGGAAGGTTTATCGTTGAAAATAGCTTAAATTTTGCAGAAAGGTTGGTGCTTGTCCTATCCTTAATACCACATATCCGTCCAGACTTCATCGATCAAATAATTCAGGAAATCAACCCAGAGGGGGGAACCTTCCCGCAACTGGGAGGCATCCGGGGCAAAAACCATCGGGGGTTTCTGCCTACAGCTGAAACTGCACTGTTTATATTAAGTGGTGAGGATCTGGAAAGCCGTTTTGAAATACAGCAACTCTTTTCCCCTGACCATTTGTTTGCCCGGAAACAAGTTTTACAATTATCAGCAAACGGAACGTATGAACCGGCTTTAAGTGGCCAGTTGTTACTTGATCAGGAATTCGTGGAGACCATCACCCTGGGCAAAGCATCAAAACCACACTATGGCAATGAATTCCCTGCAGCCCTTATTTTAACAAAAATGGATTGGGACGATTTAGTATTACCTGCTCAAACCGAAAAACAGATTCAGGAAATAATGGTTTGGTTGTCGCACAGCAGTAAACTGATGAAAGAATTGGGCATGGACCGCAAGCTTAAACCAGGATACCGGGTTTTATTTCATGGCTCGCCGGGAACCGGAAAAACACTTACTGCAAATTTGCTCGGGAAATATACATCACGCGATGTTTACCGGGTAGATCTGTCAACAGTTGTTTCTAAGTATATCGGGGAAACCGAAAAAAACCTAGCCAATTTGTTTAACCGTGCCGAAAATAAAGATTGGATACTCTTTTTTGATGAGGCAGATGCCCTTTTCGGAAAGCGTACAAATGTTCAGAATGCTCATGACAGATATGCAAACCAGGAGGTAGCATATTTGCTCCAGCGCGTCGAAGATTACCGTGGCCTTGTTATTTTAGCTTCGAATTTTAAAAGCAATATTGATGAGGCATTTATCAGACGTTTTCAGTCGATAATACACTTTCCGATGCCTAAATCAAATGAGCGCTTTCAGTTATGGCAGAAAGCTTTCCCTGAAAAAATAATATTGACGAAAGATATTAATCTCAAACATATTTCGCAACAACATGAGCTGACCGGGGCAGATATAATGAACATAGTGCAATACGTTTGCCTTCATGTTTTATCAAAAGACAGTCTTGTTATTTCGAACGAAACTTTAAAAGATGGTATTCAAAGGGAATTCATCAAGTCCGGGAAACTTTGTTGAGTGGATTCATTAATACATACACCATCATATGCATATAAAAAACAATGAGAACAGAAACACCTGTACGAAGTGCAATAGCCAGTTCAAAAATATATTACCCCCCTTTCTATTCCCCTCATACAAAAACAAAAGCCTTGAAAATCTTAATTTTCAAGGCTTTATGTTTTTAAATAGTAGTCCGTACGGGAATCGAACCCGTGTTACCAGGATGAAAACCTGGCGTCCTAACCCCTAGACGAACGGACCATGCGTTCTTAATGAAGAACTGTTTTCGCTGTAAGCGGGTGCAAAAATAGTAGGATATTTTTTACTGACAAATTTATTTGAAGAAAAATGTGCAAAAAAATCAAAAAAAATGCCAGAATAAATCCGGCACCTTAATTTTATTGTATCGTTAGCTTTTTCGTTTGCGTCTTTTCCTGTTGGATAAACTTCATCAGATAAATGCCTACCGGTAGATTTTCAAGGTCTAATGCATAGGTTGCAGTTTCCACATTAATTGTTTCATCAATATACATCCTGCCGTCCATACCAAAAATCTCAATATTCAATTCCTCCTTTTTGAAACCGGATAAATCAATGTTTACCTGATTCGTGGCTGGATTTGGGAAGATACGGACTTCACTCATATTGTCACCAGTATCGTCGATACCAACCATAGAAGTTACATAGTATGCCTCCCAGCCATCATGCACTTCGCCATTGTTGGTCGAGAAAGTCACAAACATTTTTCCGCTGGGCGAGCTTACCGGATCAGGAACGCCACCATTGTAATTTCCTGAGTATTCTGCGAGCAGCTCCTGGGTTCCGAGGTCAAAAACTTTTACAACATCATTATTTGCTTCAGTATCAAAGGCTGTAAAATGCAAAGTAGTTACATCACCACTTCCAGGTTCGATGCGCCACATACAAACTGTATTGTCGTAATAATCAAATTCAAGGCTTCCGTCGCTGAGTACACCTTCGGGTTCGTTCATTTGTGAAAGGCCAGAGCACCAAACCGGGGCTTCGGTGGTATAACTTGCAAGGAATCCATTTGCAGTTTCTTGATTGTTGCTCTTAAATACAACCAACATACAGTTACCTGAGGAGCTAACAGCCTGAGGGATTTCGCTGCCTGAAATAACCGCCAATACATTGTCGGTGATTGTTTCGCCGTCATAAACAGTAATTTCATCGCTCTCGGCCAGGTCAAATCGTGAAAACTCAAGTGTAATCGAAGAAATTGAATCACCGGGTTGCTGCGGTTCAACCAACCAACTGATGTCGCTATCAGCCATGTAATGTTCCACAGGTCCGCTTCCATCTTCAAAGCTTCCTGACTTTGCAGTTAAGGTTTGTTGACCAGTATAATAGTAAGGATAATTGTCGGCGGGTATAAAATTAATTACTGCACCCTGTCCGCTATTAAATCCACCAACCTGATACAAAGTATAATATCCATTTGAACTTCCGCTCCAGCCAAAGTTATAGTGGAAAAGGTTGGCATCATCATAGCCATCGCACACAAAGGCATGTCCGCCACTATTGCTAAAACCGGAATAATACATGGGTTGTCCAAGGTCAATTTGCTCTTTAAGCAGGTTGGCCCATTGGGTTTGGTTAAAATCTTCTTTTTCCTTGTACTGTGCAGCTGTTGAATACCCGAAGTAATTTTTAATGGCAGAGGGGACATCCCAGCTATAGGCTCCCGATCCGCTGGCACTGTACATCATTTCTACTGCTACACCGCAATGGAATTGGATTAATGCAACATCCTCATAGTCGGGATCCATTTCGTCCATCATCTGATTCCATTTGTATTCAGTTGCCCCAAAATCCGCTGAAATATAACCGTAGGGATCATGGTAATATCCATGGGAACCTTCACCCTGTAAAGGATAGCGCCAGTAGTGCATCACCATAGACATTGCTGTGGCAACACAACCGGCATAAGCATGTCCGCCAGGTCCCATTGGATCTTCGGGGCTCAACATATTGTAAGGGTAGTTCTGGTTCCAGAGGCTTGTGAGCAGCTCGGGAACAACGATTTCATCGCTGCTATTTTCAAATTGTGTTATATCAGTTGTATTGTAAAAATTCCATTTGTCTGAAATCTCTTTTTCGGCCTGCAATCGTGATGCCCGTGCATATACAATCTGTTCCGAAAAATGCATCATATAACTGTCAAAATTTTGATTTACCCCGATATCTGCGCATACGCCTGTGATCGAATATCCCAAAACGGGAGGCAACACATCGTCGCCCGAAACAATTACAAATCCTCCATCTTCGAAATTGAAAATATAAAACATGGGGTCATCGCCTTGTTTTTCAATCCAGGTTGAAGTGAACGTGAGTTCCTCAAATGAAGTAGGGTTGGCGTCGAAAGTTTTTTCTAAAAAAGCATTTTTGGCCACGAGTTTGGCAGTTTGAAAGTCAACAACTTCCGCATTGGCGTTGAAGCCAGCAAATAGAATTGCGAGTAAGACAAGTAAAGGCTTGTAGTTCATAGTGTTAATAAGTTTTATTCATATAAACGTTAGTAATCTGGCTGCAAATATACACTTTTAGACAAGTGTTTGATGCTTATCAAGACGGGCTGGGAATAGAATAGTTGCCTGGATTTAACGGCTAATCACTACTTTCCTGATTTTCGACAATTCACCGTTATGGATTTTTAACAGATACAGGCCTTCGGGGACAGATGAAACATTAAGTTGATTAACACCGGACTTAGTAATAATTTGATTTAAGACCAATTGCCCCTGATAATTGCACAACTCAATATTAAATGCAGAATTTATATACTCATTAATTGAAATATTAATCGTTTCACCGGCAGGGTTTGGATAAACATCAATACTTAAATCAGGTGAAATTTCTTCAATCCTAACAAGGTCAGTTTCGTACCAAGCTTCCCATCCATCGGCGCGTGTATCGCCATTGGTGGTAAAAGTGATAAACATTTTTCCGCTTGGTGAAGTAACAGGTAAAGGAAGATTTGGCGGGTTATAAATTCCGGATAATTCAGCAAGAAGCATGTTGGTCGAAAGGTCGTAAATTTTCAAGACATCAGTATCTTCTTCGGTTTGAAATTTGGTGAAATTTACGGTTAGGGTTGAAGCATCTGGTGGAATAAGCTGCCACATGCAGAGCGAATTATTCTCATAATAAAACTGATGGCTGCCATCGGAGATTACATCGCTTTGCTCGGTCAGTATTGTCATTCCACTGCACCATTCAGGCCGATCAGTTGAGTAACTTGCAAAGAAACCGGGAGCTGTACTATCGTTGTCCGAATGAAAAACCAGGAATAATTTATTGCCGGTGGATGAAATTTCGTCAGGTAAAGTGCTTCCTGTAAGTTCAGCGATGAGTGGGGCATTTTCGTCACCTCCATCATACACCGATAAATAATCCTCATCGTTTTCTATGCTAAATCGCTGGAAAGAAAGGTTGATACTTGATATTGAATCAAATTCGGTTTGAGGATCGATCAGCCATGAACATTGGGCATTCGGCATATAGTTGTAGCAAGGGCCACTTCCATCATCAATAGTCCCGTTCATCGAAGTTAGAATTTTATCTCCTGCACAATGCAAAGGATATGCATAGTTTGCAGTGTCCGGGAAGCAATTAACTACAAGTTCCTGGGCAAGGTTAAAGTTACTTCCACCCGGTGTTAAATTTTCAGTATAAAAATATCCATCATACGATCCACCCCACCCCCAGTTGAAATGGTAAAAGTGGTCGCCCTGATAGCCATCAACAATGTAGGCATGTCCGTTAATATTTGGCACCGACCATCCTGCATAATACATCGGGATTTTTTGATCGAGATGTGCCACCAGCAAACTGTCCCAATCCATTGAAGTGCTGTCGCGATAAACATATTCCGTTTCGGGCGAATACTTGAAATAACTCCGCATGGTATGTGCGGCTTTGTGGTTGTACATGCCCGAACTTTGAGGCCCATAAACCATATCGCAGCCAACGCCAATGTGAAAAATCAATTCGGCCACAGCCATGTTGGTTTCGCTCAATGAATTCGACATTTCATCCCATTTGTAAGTGGTAGCACCAAAATCTGCCGAAATTATCCCGTAGTTTGGATCGTTATATGAATATGATCCATTTCCGATTTGTGGATGCCTGAAATAATATGCAAGTTGCCCCAAAGCAGTGGCAACGCA
>CAZBDF010000003.1:0-22273 GCA_964490385.1 uncultured Lentimicrobiaceae bacterium
ATTTGAGCCTTCGTTTCGAACCAATTGTTGACCCATACATGACTGCCTGGAAGCCTGCACCGGCATTAAGGTTGAGGTATCGGTTTAATAAAGGAAGTCATTGATTGTCATTGATAGTCATCCCGAAAAGTAGAAAATTTTTAATTTTCGTAACTTTTCGAGGATGCTCGAAAAACATTGAAATCAAAGATTTCTGGTTTTTCGGCATTGGGGGTCATTTGTGGCCATTGATTGAGGGCAAGGGATGCAAGCCCCGACGCAGGAAGGGATGGCGGCCCTGGTTATGTAATCAGTTTTAATCTTTAATGTCGATGTGATAAAAGACAACAAATAAGGGCTTAATAGTATAATGGTGAAGCCCGTTTACACGAAATAAGTTACAAGAGATTTATTGAATACCCAAAGATGAAAATCGCATTACTCGGATACGGAAAAATGGGCCGGGCCATCGAGGCTGAAGCTTTGAGGCGTGGGCACACTATTTTATTAAAAATCGATGCGGAGGAGGATTGGGAAGTAGGAGAGGAGATGCTCCCTGATGTTGATATAGCAATTGAGTTTAGTATGCCTAACATGGCTGTTCCCAATATCAGAAGGTGCTTTGATGCTAATATTGCCGTTGTGGTGGGGACTACAGGATGGGAACAGGATTTGGATACGATTAAAAAGGAATGCCTGGATGCAAATAAAACCTTGTTCGTTGCTTCAAACTTCAGTCCGGGCATGAATATGTTTTTTGAAGTCAATAAATTGCTCGCCCGCCTGATGGACCGCTTCGATCAGTTTGATGTAAAAATTGATGAGCTGCACCACAAGCACAAATTGGATGCACCCAGTGGGACAGCCATTACCCTTGCCGGACAGCTTATTGATGAAATAGACCGAAAGAACAAATGGGTTTTGGGGGCAAAATCTTCAGATGCTGAACTTGAAGTATTTTCGAAAAGGGAGGCCGAAGCACCAGGAACACATTCCGTAAATTATACTTCCGATATGGAAAAAATTGAAATTACCCACTCTGCAACCAATAGGGCGGTTTTTGCCATTGGAGCTGTAATGGCTGCCGAATGGCTGCTAGGTAAACAGGGCTTTTTTGGTATGGAAGACCTTTTGTTTGATTCTAAATAACTTTCTCCATTAATTTCATTAACAATAATTAACAGCCAATTGGCAAGCGAATTATACTTTTGCCGTTTGAAACTCAAATAAAAAATCTAAGCAATGAATACACTCCTGATCCTGATCTTGATCTTCCTGTTTTTCCCGATTTTCATGTTTAAAATTTTCGAAAAGGCAAAGGTGCCGGCATGGAAAGCTTTTGTCCCGATGTTGAATTACTGGGAATGGAATAAAATTAACGCGAAGCCATTCTGGTGGTTCCTGATCTTGTTTTTGCCATTCATCAATATTTTTATGGTTTTACTGATGATTGTTGAAACGGTAAAAGCCTTTGCTAAATTCGATCTGGGCTCGCAGGCACTGGCGGTGTTTTTCCCTTTTGTGTACTTGCCCTACCTTGGTATTTCTGAAAATGAAAAATACTATGATCCTGCCGACCGTCCAAAATTCAAAAAAACTGCTGTTCGCGAATGGGTTGATGCAATTATATTTGCTGTGGTGGCGGCAACGATAATCCGCACTTTTCTAATGGAGGCTTATACCATCCCAACTTCTTCGATGGAGAAATCGTTGCTTGTTGGCGATTTTCTATTTGTAAGTAAGATGGCCTATGGCCCCAAGGTGCCCAATACGCCGCTGGCATTTCCTTTTGTCCATCATACTTTGCCATTAACGAGTACAAGCAAATCGTACCTCGAATGGATAAAATTACCCTATTATCGTTTTCCGGGATTTGGAGATGTAGAGCGTTATGATGCAGTTGTGTTTAATTATCCGAGCGGCGATACAGTTGTGCTGCAACGACAAAATGAAGATTATTACGGCATCATCAGGCAGGAAGGAAGGACGAAAACATGGAAGGATTATGATATTGCTGCCCGGCCTGTTGATAAGCGCGAGAATTATATTAAGCGTTGTGTTGGCCTGCCGGGGGATAAACTGGAAATTATCGACAAACAATTGTATGTGAACGGCGAAAAGGCTTTTAACCCGCCTAACATGCAGTTTCAGTATATTGTTACAATAAAGGGCAACGCCTTTAACCAGCGCGAACTAACTAACTTGTTCAATAATCTGGATATTTCAGAAGGTGGTGCTATTGTCCCTGGTGTTGGCTATTTAAGCCTGGGTTTTGATAGCGGAGGGCTGTTGACAATGTTATACTCACAGCGTCAGCGTGATGGGAGTGTGCGCACCTCATCAGTTTGGAGGCCGACTACACAATTTATGTTGCCCATCAGCATGGAAACAGCAGAATTGCTGAGGACTAATCCCCGTATCCAAAGTGTTGACATTGAAGCTATGCCAAAAGGCGAAGCATATTCCCCAATCTTTCCTCATGATCCGACTCACTTCAAATGGAACCAGGATAACTTTGGGCCTTTGACCCTGCCTGAAGCCGGGGCCACAGTGCAAATAGGCCCAGATAATATTGCCCTTTATCGAAAAGTTATTGACACTTACGAGAATAACGATTTAGTCGAGAAAGATGGAAAGATTTTCATCAATGGCGAAGAAGCCAATAGTTATACTTTTAAGCAAGGTTATTACTGGCTGATGGGCGATAATAGGGACAATTCTGCTGATTCACGCTTTTGGGGTTTTGTTCCTAACGACCACATCGTAGGTAAAGCAGTTTTCGTTTGGCTTTCGCTGGATAAGAATAAAGGCTGGTTTGATGGAAAGATCAGGTGGGGTAAATGTTTTCGGACTGTGAAATAATACTTTCACAAGTCTTTCGGTTATCTAATTAGTGTCCGTCTTTAAAGTAAATTTCATTGAGATATCCATAGCCCCGGCATTTATGCCTGGGATTGATTTGAAAGGATGAATAACCCCTGCCTTTTCGCTGACATTGCCGAAGGCAGTGTCAGCGAAAAGGCAGGGAGGTAGTATCAAGTTTATTCTTCTCCGGCATAAATGCCGGAGTTACGGAAAAGTACTGACTTTATGGACAGACAATTAGTAAACTAACTATAAAATTTATTCTTAAAAAAATTATTATTTATGAAAAAAATCACCCTATTGATTGCAGCCATAATACTTGTAGGCTTTTCAAATACACTACTGGCAGGCTCCAAAAATTTCACCGGAAAAATAACTTATTCAATTTCTTACGAGGGTAAGCAAATTGATGAAATGACCAGGGAAATGATGCCAAAAACCATGGCAATGTACATTGGCAATGGCTTTACGAAAAATGTTCTGTTTACCGGAATGGGAAAGCAGACCGTGATTTACGATGTAAAAGCAAAATCAAAAACAGCCATGATTGATATGATGGGGCAACAATTTGCCATTGAGAGTTCATCCGAAGAGATCGAAAAAGAATTTGAACAGACACCTGACGGAGAAGTGGAATTTGTTGATGAAACAAAGGATATTGCAGGTTATCAATGTAAAAAAATTGTGATCAGTTTTAAAAATGATGAAGGAGAAATTACTTCTCAGAATATTGCATGGTACACCGATGAATTAGAAGTTAGCCCTGATGTTAACTTCGATATGAAATATTTTAAGGATGTTCAGGGCGTGTTTATGGAGTACCAGGTGGATATGGAAGGTGGTACATTCATGAAATTTACTGCTACAGAAGTAGATAAGAAAAAGGTATCGTTAAAAGATTTTGTAGTTCCTGAAAGCTATAAAAAAGTTACGCGTGAGGAATTAATGAATTCTTTAGGTGGTTAATAGCCCAGCCTTAACTTTCAATAAGGCCTCCCGGGAATGTTTTGCCCTGGAGGTTTTGTGTTTTTTAGTAGCGAGTTACCGCCAATGCCGGAATCATACCATATGCATAGATATTGGGATTATTTAGACAAATCAATAATTAAATGTAAAGATTATGCTGATTTCTTTACAAAAGAAATTATCTTTGTATGGAATATTTAAAATTCTATACAAATGAAAAATTGGGGATTAACCGAATTACCGTTAGATATTGATTTAGAAACCAAAAAAGTTTTGAAATCATTGCCTGCTGCTCATGCAGCCTTAGCAGAGCTTAAAGGGATTGCTTCGACTATCCCAAATCAGAATATCCTAATTAATACTTTAGGCTTGCAAGAAGCTAAGGATAGTTCTGCAATCGAGAATATAGTTACAACACACGATGATTTGTACAAATCTGAACTAAACTTGGATGCATTTAAATCGCTTAATGCAAAAGAGGTTCAGAATTATATTTCCGCATTGAAAAAAGGTTTTGAATTAACATTAAAAAGTGGATTGTTGACAAATAGAACCATTTTACAAATTCAAAGTGTGTTGGAAAATAATAAAGCTGGATTTAGGAAATTACCAGGAACTGCTTTAAAAAATGCCGCAACGGGAGAAACGATTTATACTCCTCCCCAAGATTACGAGGAAATAATGAGCCTAATGGCAAATCTTGAAAAGTACATTAATGATTCTGAGATTCAAGATTGCGACCCTTTGATAAAAATGGCGATAATACATTTCCAATTTGAAAGTATCCACCCATTTTATGACGGTAATGGTCGGACAGGGAGAATAATAAATATACTATACTTGATTATAGAGAAATTACAATCCCTTCCAATTTTATATTTGAGTAATTATATCATAAAGCACAAACCCGATTATTATAGGTTTTTACAAAAAGTAAGAGATGAAAACCTGTGGGAAGATTGGATTCTTTTTATGATAAAAGGAATTGAAGAAACAGCACGGGAAACAATTGAATTGATTATTAAAATTAAAGAATTGATGCTTGATTATAAACACCGACTGAGAAATAATTACAAATTTTATAGTCAGGATTTACTAAATAACCTGTTTAAACATCCTTACACTAAAATTGAATTTGTTGTTAATGACTTAGGTGTTTCCAGACTTACAGCTGCAAATTATTTGAATAAATTATCAAATGATAATATGCTGAGAAAAGATAAATTAGGTACTGGGAATTATTATATCAATGAGGAATTATTTGAATTATTGACAAAACGGTAATAAGGCACAGGCGAAACGGTATTATTAAAATATTCACCATCTTTATCCGCTTAGGATTTGTAGCATTAGTGTTACATTTGCAAATTAATTTCAACCCTATTTCCTATGCCAGCAAAAACAAACCGGCTAAAGGCTAAAAGTAACGACAGTAAAAACAAGAACGCAAAACCGGCCAGGAAACCGAAAAATTTTGGTAAGTCAATTCGTGCGTTTTTTGCTTTCTTCTCCAACCGGAAGTTTCACCAAGTCCTGGGAATGTTCATGGCTTTGTTTGCTGTTTTTCTTGCCTTTTCCTTCACTTCTTATTTGTCAACATGGAAGGCTGATGACACCGTCCTTTCAAGATCCTTGTGGGAAATTTTAAGCAATCGCGCACTTCAGGTTGAAAATTCAATGGGAAAGATAGGTGCTATTCTTGCAGGCCTTTTTATTAAGAAGGGTTTTGGCCTTGCCTCCTATTTTTTCGTGATCTGGTTTTTGCTCACCGGCATCAAACTGGTTTGGCCCTCCGTAAAGTATTCTGCATGGAAGGTTTTCAGGGTTTCATTCCTTGGCCTGGTTTGGTTTTCAGCTGCATTTGCCTATTTAACCCCAAATTCCATTAACGGTTTGTTGCCCGGTGGTTTTGGTATTTATGTAAATGGTTGGTTAATTTCGGTGTTGGGGCAGGTTGGTGCAGGGCTGATTTTGTTGTTTGTAGCGCTGGCATTTTTGATATTGTCAGGCTTTTTTAGCCTTTTTAAAAAGAGTACATTCTCTTTTAATTTCTTGAAAAATAAATCGAAATCCAAAAAAAGCAAACAAGCAAAAGATACCAAAGATGGAAGGCAGAACCTTGAAGAGTTTTATGTGAAAGAAGAGTGGGAAGAAATAGAAACTGATAATACCAAAAAGGATAAAGAAGTCGCGAAAATATCTGATGGGCCGGAATTTGAAACCGTTGATCCGGTAAAGAGCGAAAAAAAATCAGTTAAAGAAAGTTCTGATGTTGAACTTATCATCGAAAATGTTGATGAAGGTGAAGTGAAAGCTGATGACTTTACGATCGTACAACCCAAAGATTCTGACAAGCAGGACGATACCAGGCAGGGCCTGGATACACCCTATGATCCCAGGCTTGATTTACCGCACTATAAGTTTCCAACGCTCGATTTGCTTAACGATTACGGTGGCGATAAAGTTAACGTCCAAAAAGAAGAACTTGAAAACAACAAAAACCGGATTGTTGAAACACTCAACCATTACCAGATTAGCATTCAGAAAATTAAGGCTACCATCGGCCCAACCGTTACACTTTACGAAATTGTGCCTGCGCCCGGAGTAAGGATTTCGAAAATTAAGAACCTGGAAGATGATATTGCGCTAAGTCTTTCGGCATTAGGCATTCGTATTATTGCGCCAATTCCCGGCAAGGGAACCATTGGTATCGAAGTACCCAATCAGAACCCGGATATAGTTTCGATGAAATCTGTTTTGGCTTCCGAAAAGTTTCAGAACCCGAAATACGAGTTACCTTTTGGAATGGGCAAAACCATTTCCAACGAAGTTTTTGTTGCTGACCTTACAAAGATGCCGCACATACTGATGGCAGGCGCAACCGGGCAGGGTAAATCTGTTGGCTTAAATGCCATTATAGCTTCCTTGCTTTATCGTAAACATCCGTCAGAATTGAAGTTTATAATGGTTGACCCAAAGAAGGTGGAACTTTCTCTGTTCTCTAAAATTGAACGGCATTACCTCGCTAAACTCCCCGATTCGGAAGATGCCATTATTACCGATACACGCAAAGTGGTGCGTACCCTGAATTCGCTAACCATTGAAATGGACACGCGCTATGAATTGCTGAAGGATGCACAGGTGCGAAATATAAAAGAGTACAACGTAAAATTCATCAATAGGAAACTTAACCCTACCGAGGGCCATAATTATATGCCTTATCTGGTTTTGGTTGTTGATGAATTTGCCGATTTAATCATGACTGCCGGTAAGGAAATAGAAGTTCCATTAACCAGGCTTGCACAGCTTGCGCGTGCTGTGGGAATCCATATAATCATTGCCACACAACGACCATCAGTCAATATTATCACAGGTTCAATCAAGGCCAACTTCCCGGCAAGGGTCGCATTTAGGGTAACCGCAAAAGTAGATTCACGTACTATTTTGGATTCGCAGGGCGCGGATCAGCTCATTGGCCGGGGCGATATGTTGCTGTCAACCGGCAGTGAACTGATCAGGTTGCAATGTGCTTTTATCGATACACCTGAAATAGACAAATTGACTGATTATATCGGATCTCAAAGAGCCTATCCCCATGCCTACCACCTACCTGAATTTGCCGACGAAAATGATGAACCCATCGTGGAGTTTGATGCCGATGAAAAGGATAACCTTTTTGATGATGCAGCGCGTATTATTGTTCAAAATCAGCAGGGTTCAACATCTTTGCTACAGCGAAAAATGAAAATTGGCTACAATAGGGCAGGACGGATTATCGATCAGTTAGAAGCTGCCGGCATAGTCGGGCATTTTGAAGGCTCCAAAGCAAGGGATGTATTAATTGGCTCCGAAGTAGAACTGGAACAATTTTTGAAAGAGATGTAGGGAATGGGAAATTGGAGTAGAGGAGTGTTGGAGTAGAGGAGTGTTGGAGTGATGGAGAGTTCATGGGACAATTGATAGGTAACTGTAAGTTCGAAGTTTATTGAATAACTTTTTAGGCACTTTAATTATTTCTAAGTTTATGCTTTCAATATTGAACATACAACTTCGAACGAATATCAGCGACGATAAAAAGATAGATTTAAGGAAAGTTAAGAAAGTGCAGTATTGAAATAAGATCAGTCAGAGTTGAAAGAACAACATGAATAACGAAATTTAACCGAAAAGAATATGAATAAATTACAAGTAAATATATTGAGTCTGTTAATGGTAGTATTATTATTTCCGACGATAACATTTGCACAGTCAAAACATAAAAAGGCATCTGAGATATTGCAGGAGGTTACCGATAAAACCAAAGCATACAATTCGATCAGTTTGGAATTTACCTATCAGATGGAAAACCCTGATGCCAATATCAATGAAGTTACCGAAGGCAAAGCACTGGTAAGTGGTGATAAATACCACCTTGACATCGCAGGACAAACAGTAATTTCGGATGGAACAACTATTTGGACTGTGATAACTGATGCTGAGGAGGTGCAGGTGAACGATGCTGATGAATCGGAAGGAGGGTTTTCGCTGACAAAAATGCTAAGTTCATACAATGAGGAATATAAATCAAAACTATTGCCTAAAATTACAGCAATGGATGGCAAAAATATTTATGCCCTTGAACTGACTCCGAACGAAAAGAAAAACTTCGACAAGGTAAATCTCTTTGTGGATAAGGATAAAATGGAAGTTTATTCAATCGCCCTTTACGATCAAAACGGAAGCGTTTATACCTATAAAATTACCTCATTCACACCCGATGCTCCCGTCACCGAAAAAGACTTTACCTTTACTGAAGCAGAATTCCCTGATTTTGATGTGATCGATATGCGATAGGCAACAAGATACAACGATAAAAAGCCGCTAAAGATAATTTAGCGGCTTTTTTAGTTTATATTCTAAGGTATTCCTTTACAATGAATTATTGATAAGGATCACAACGAGCAATCCCAGGATAGCATAAAGTTCAGGAAATACACCCAAAATCATGGTATTTCCAAAAACGTTATGGCCACTGCCAATGGCAGCTACGCCGTTTGCACAAACCTGCCCCTGGCGGATCCCCGAAAATAACCCTGACAATCCCATGGTTATCCCAGCTCCTAAAACTGCTGCTGCAGCAAACCATTCCATGTTGGGAACTAAAACAGCACTCATAACAAAATAGCCAACAAAACCGTACAGGCCCTGTGTTGACGGAAGCGCCGACAATACCATATAATTACCGAAGGCTCCCGGATTTTTTTTCATAGCGCCAATAGCTGCATTTCCACTGATTGACACCCCGTAAATACTACCAATACCAGATAAACCTACCATGAGACCTATTCCGATGTAAGCTAAAACAATTGGTTCCATAATTTTATTTTTTATTAATTTTATTATAATTTAATTTTTTACGATACTTTCACTTTACTAAACGGTTTGTATTTGTCTCCTCCTCCTGCAAATCCTGCATTTTTATAAAACTCTACAAATGTTAGGCGCAAGGGGTGAACAAACGAACCCAATACTGCCATAAAGAAGTTCAGACTATGCCCAAACAATAGAATGAGTAGAATGACTATTTGGCGCAATACAATAGTGTCAGGACTTAAATCCATTGCCAATGTATTAAATACATTTCCTAAAATAGCACTCGAAATACCCAATGCAAACAAGCGGATGTATGAGAGTACGTCTCCTAATAATCCTGATGCCATGCCATAGGTCTGCCAAACACCGTTACCAAAATTAAGGAAAATGTTTTTACCCGGACTGTTAAATAACAGTATCGGAATAGCCCCTACTATAGCTGTAATCATCCATATTTTAGTGCCAATGTCCGGAGGAATCATAGCAAACCTGGTCATCACAAAAAATGGAATTGTAAACATTACGATTAAAATCCAGCCAAACTGTGATACGGCAAATTTCCATCCAAATTGAATTATTTGGTTAGCCGCCTTCAGGAACATTCCAAACATGACCTGCGCATAACCTAATCCTAATGCCAGCAGCATCATTTGATCGTTGTTTAGCACAAAGTTATCCTGGTAACCTTTTAACCAATACCAAGGTTGGTCGGCGAGCATAATTCCAAAGAAAGTGCCTCCTACGAGTCCCATAATAACCGTAGCCAGTCCGAGCAAAAATCCAAGTATTAGGAAGGGTTTTGCTTTTTTTGACGCAAATGCTAAACCGATAAGTGTACCCAGCATAATCAGTAAACCATACCCTGCATCACCCAGGCAAAAACCAAAAAAGAGCATGTAAAAGGGTGCAAAGAATGGTGTTATATCCAACTCACCATAATTCGGCAATGAGTAAAGATTTCCAATGGGTTCGAATAAGCGGCTGAATTTATTATTCTTTAATTCTACAGGTATTTTATCGCCCGGAGTTGGGTCAGAAGTAAGATGAAATACATCTTTTTCATTAAGGAAGGTTTCAATATCGGCAACTTTAGGTTGCGGAACCCAACCCTCAAGAATAATTAGTTTATCATCAAGTTCCGATTCAGCATTACCAACAACTGTTTCAAAAGAAATTTCATTATCTAAGATGGCCTTTTCCTTTACCAACACAGGAAGGAATGCAGCAGCATTCTCAAGATAGAAGGCCTCAATTTCTTTTAGTTTGGTTTCAATATCTTTCTTATCCTTCAGGACTTCATGAGCAGAGCGCTCAGGAGCCTTCACTTCTTCTGCATCAATATCAATTTTTTCGCTCTCACGCTGAACAATCACAAAGAAAATCTTCCCTTCACTATTACTGATCACTTCCAGGTTAAAATCAGTCGCCCAGTTTTCCTGGAATTTCTTTTCGGCAACCACAAAAAACCTGATAGTAAATCCTTCTTCAGCTATTTTGTTTATTAAATCAGTTGAGAAATTCCCCCATGGTCTGATTGAACGATAAGATTTGTCAAGGGCGGCAATTTTCTGTTTGCCTGAATCGAATGCAGATTGGGCCTTCAATATCTGATCCAAGATCTCATCAGTACCAAGCGTGGATGTGTTGGTATCTTCATTTGTATTTTGAATTTTTGGCTTTAAGAATCCAATCACTTTATGCAATTGCTCCGACCGCTGAATCAACTTTAAGGTATCTTCATCAGGATCAATCTCCCTGTCCACTACATCAAGGACCCCCAAATCCTGCAGGTCGATCAGGAATGGTTGAAAATCCTTGTAATGGATCAGGAAGGAATATTTTTTCATTGCTATGATCATCAGGCAGCCTCCGTATTTTGTTGATCCATGCGGCTTTTTACAATTTTTTGTGCAGCCTTCGACAGGTTCTCCTCATCTTCCATGAAGCGTTTGATTTTGAGTATGGCTTCCTCGTAGCCGGGTATTTGTACCTTTTCGTAGAGATTCACTTTTTGTGTGGTTTTCTTTCGTGCGTGACTGAGCAACTCGGTCTTCCTGTCGAAGACATCCCGCTCAAGCGCAATCCTTGCCAGTTCCTCAATAATACGCATCCCATCCATAAACCAGGATGGATTTTTGAAAAGGCTGAATTTCCGTATATCAAAATCCACCTCGTCGAGCACCGGAGTTTTAACCCCGGCAATTTTCTTCACTGATAGCTTTACATCTTTAATTCTGATCAGATCGGGATTGAACTCGCTCCACAACCTCAGTATCTCGTCGTTTTCTTTGATCTTTCTGCTTAAGGTTTCTTCAAGCCGACGGGCTTCGTCTTTGGCCTTTTTCACTTCAACGCGCAGAGCAGACTCCTTGTTCTTCAAGGTTGGTAGTGCACCCTGCCTGACCTTCAACTGCTTGTTAAGCGTTTGAAGTGAAGTTTTGTTATAATGAAATTTTATGGCCATTCGTGTATGTAATTATGCAAATGAAAACTAAAATTAAACCTTTCTCTTTCTAAAATTCTGTTGCAGGTTACAGGTTACAAGTTGCAGGTTTGTCCTTGTAACTTGTAACCTGCAACTTGTAACGTTTTATTCATTTTCTACTTTCTGTTCTTTTCCCGGCCAGTACTTGTCCATCAAATCTTTTTTAATGGCCACTTCTTCGGGTGTAAAATACTTTTCAAACAAAGCCCATGCTGTGTCCAGCATTTCATCTGCGCCGATGTTAACATCAATAGCCAGCAAGTCGTTTGAGTATTGTTTGGCATATTCGATTGACCGCTCGTCAAAATCAGTCAGGTCGAAACCATTTTCAAGTTTTGTTTTAGCGTTGGCTGCCTCGGCATAAAGCTTAATGGCGGCATTCATTACCTGGGCATGGTCTTCACGGGTATCTTTGCCAATTACATTTTGCTTTAACCGCGATAAACTCCTGAATGGATCCACAATAACTTTTGCAATATCGGTATCGCGACGAAGGAACAACTGTCCTTCGGTGATGTAACCGGTATTATCTGGAATAGCGTGGGTAATATCCCCTCCCGAAAGGGTTGTAACAGCAATAATGGTAATTGAGCCACCGCTTGGGAACTGAACAGCCTTTTCGTATATTTTGGCCAGATCGCTGTATAGCGAACCTGGCATGCTGTCTTTGGAAGGAATCTGGTCCATCCTGTTTGAAACAATACTTAAAGCATCGGCATAAAGTGTCATATCCGTCAAAAGCACCAGTACTGTTTCGTTTTTCTTTACAGCGAAATATTCGGCAGCAGTTAGTGCCATGTCTGGAATAAGTAAGCGCTCCACTGGCGGGTCATCAGTTGTATTTACAAAGCTGATGATGCGGTTGAGGGCACCGGCATTTTCGAAAATATTCTTGTAAAAAAGATAGTCGTCATTGGTCAGGCCCATCCCACCAAGGATGATTTTATCTGCTTTCGCACGCAGGGCAACAATGGCCATCACCTGGTTGTAGGGCTGATCAGGATCGGCAAAAAATGGAATCTTTTGCCCTGATACCAGCGAGTTGTTCATATCGATACCTGCAATCCCGGTAAAGATCATGTTGCTTGGTTTTTTACGTTGTACTGGATTTACCGATGGGCCGCCGATTTCAATTTCTTCACCATCCACATTGGGGCCGCCATCTATTGGATCGCCGAATGCGTTGAAAAACCTGCCTGCCAGATCATCGCCAACCTTGAGCGTGGGTGCTTTTCCTAAGAAAGTAACCTCAGCATTGGTGGGGATGCCTTCGGTGCCGCCAAAAACCTGCAGGGTCACAGTGTCTCCTATGATTTTTACAACCTGGGCCAATCGACCGTTAATCAAAGCTAATTCTTCATTTCCCACATCCTTTGCATGCAAGGAACAGGTAGCCTTAGTGATCTGCAGAATTTTTGAATATACTTTTTGAAATGCCTGAGTATCCATAATTAAATCTTTATCAATATTTTTTGCTTCGCGTCAATTGTCCGACAGCCGACGGACATCATTCATTGTCATTAGCTTCGCTGTCAATTGGCTGCGCCGTCATTCGTTGTTATTTGCTTCGCTGTCATTCTTTGTCATTTTCGTTTCGTATTTACTTTGTTGTGATTCACTACCAATGACCAATAATGACAACCAATGACTATCACTGACAATAAAAGACTATCAAATAACTAAACTAATACAATATAAATCAAGCTATCAGGCGGCCTCCGCCACCCTCCGTTCATCAAGTATTTTTTCCAGCCCTTTTTCGAAATTCACAAATTCTCCTGATTCATATTCTGAATAATTCATCTGTTTCAGGATGTTGATCATCCGCCTGAAATATTCGTTCACTTCCTCAAAAGATTCAAATGTATAATCTTCTTTAACAATCCGCATAATCAAATCCATCATGTACTTCTGACGTTGGATGGGTGTGGAGGCATCAGTTTTATCGAAGGCATCCTGCTGAAGGATTACATAGTCAAAAACTTCCGATTTCCAATACCTCAGGTGATAGTCGATAGGTACACCATCATCACCCAAAATGTTGATTTGCTCGTACGCTTCCTTACCGCGTATCAACAGGTTTTTGGCGTACAACATTTGAGCAAGCCAATCCTCCGACACGTTGTTTTTGAGGTATTCAATAAACTCATCATATTCCAGGTATTTCGAATAACTTTCAATCGGATCAACAGCAGGATATCTTTTGCTATCAGCACGTGCCTGCGAAAGGGCATAAAAACACCGTGCTGCTTTTTTGGTGGATTCGGTAACAGGTTCCTTCAGGTTTCCACCTGCCGGGGATACAGCTCCAATAAATGTAATACTTCCGCTTGTTTTGTTGTTGAGAAAAACATATCCGGCACGCGAATAGAAGTTTGAAATAATGGCCGGAAGATCCATCGGGTAAGCATCTTGCCCGGGCAATTCCTCCATCCTGTTCGACATCTCTCGCAAGGCCTGAGCCCAACGAGAAGTAGAATCGGCCAGTAACAATATCTTCAAGCCCATCGACCGGTAATATTCAGCAATAGTCATTGCAGTATAAACCGATGCTTCACGGGCAGCAACCGGCATATTGGAAGTATTGGCAATGATGGTTGTACGTTCCATCAATTTCCGGCCGGTCCTTGGGTCTTCCAATTCAGGGAACTCGGTAAAAATATCCACCACCTCGTTGGCACGTTCACCACAAGCGGCAACAACAATCATATCAGCTTCGGCATGTTTTGAGAGGGCGTGCTGCAAAACAGTTTTTCCTGTTCCGAAAGGTCCGGGTGTAAATCCTGTTCCACCTTCAACAATCGGGTTGAGTGAATCGATACAGCGGATACCGGTTTCCATCATTTTGAAGGGCCTTGGTTTTTCCTTGTACGCCCTTATGGCAAGCTTCACCGGCCATTTCTGTGCCATGGCAACATTATGCTCCACACCTTCCGAATCCTGAAGCACAGCAATCGTATCCTTAATAGTAAATTCTCCGGTGGCAACAATTGATTTGATGGTAAATTTACCTTTGAACTTGAAGGGGACCATGATTTTATGGGCTAACCAATTTTCGGTAACTTCGCCCAGCCAACTAGCAGGTTCAACAAGGTCGCCTTGCTTCGCCAATGGTTTAAACTCCCATTTCTTATCATCCTCAAGCGGGTTGGTATATTCGCCCCGCTTCAAAAAGACATCCTTCATCTTGTCGAGGTCGTTTTGCAGGCCGTCGAAGTTTTTTGATAAGATTCCAGGCCCCAGCGTTGCTTCGAGCATATGTCCGGCAAACTCAACAGTATCACCAGTTCGAAGATTACGGGTACTTTCAAAAACCTGTACGTAAGCATTTATTCCAATGATTTTGATCACTTCCGCCATTAATTTGGTGTCACCCAACTTGATAAAACAAATTTCATTTTGTGAAACCGGACCATCCACCTCAACAATAACAAGGTTTGAAATGATGCCGGCTACTATTCCTTTTGTCATGTGTAGCTCAGTCTTTATTTTCTATTTATCGATTGTAACTTAAATTCATCTGGTAATTCAAAGCTCCTGCCCAATTGATCGAGCAAGAGGTTGAACATCTTTTCGCCTTCCTCACGGTCTAATTCCATCCAGCGTTCTACCAAAGCAAACTGCAATAAAAACCCGATGAGCTTTTCGATGGTGAAGTAGTGGAAAAACGTTTGTTCTTCTATCCAAAGCCAGTTGATCATGTCCAGGGCTTTTTCGCGTTGAAGCAGGGTATTGCTTTCCCATGCCGCGAGTATCTTTTCGATTTCGGGAAAATCCTGTGCAATTCCAAAATCGCGTGCGTTGCTTCTGAGTAAATTCTCAATCAGGTCGGAATTCCCAATCAACTGATTTTCCATTTGCAGGCCAAACTGTCTGCAAACAAGCGCAGCCAGCACGTTTTTCATGTTCAACTGAAAGGTAAACCAATCTCTGAGAAAAGCATTATCATTAGTTGTGAGGTATTTATAAAAATAATCCTCTAAAACATTCTCCCAACTCATTTCGATATTCTGGCGCTGGTCAGCTAAAAAATCTTCAATAAAATCATTGAGATATACAGGGAGTAATCCAGTGCGTTCTTTGATCTGCTCTTCCAGGGTATCCTGAGAAAAGTTGCCTCGTGGGTCAAATTCAAACGATCCTTTCTTTAATAGATTCAGAAGATTAGAATTGTCATATTTCAGGAACAAATATTTAACCAAATTGAAATCGTAGGAATCCAGGTTATGCTGAAATTCGGATTTCAATTCGATCATAGTTGCCTTAAACCTGCCTTCGTCCAAAAGCAGATCGGGCAAGCCTGCAACCAGGTAATGATAGTTCCTCTTAATTCTCATCACTGTCTATTCTTGGTAGAGTAACTCTTTGGTACGTGGTCGAAGGTACTGCTTGAAAAAATGCCGGAAATCATCTTCTGTAAAGCTAATTTTATAATGACCATCCTTCGGGCCAATTTTAAATCCGCTTTTGATGCCTTCTTCAAAATCAATATCAAGGCCGGATTTCAATCGGCCGGCAACTTTTGCTTTCAGGAAATTCTCCAGCTTTCCCTTTTCCTTTTCCGGAAGGACAACCGAGATATCGCCACTACTCTTTTCAATTTTATCCCAATTTTCGGTAATTGCAATCATTATTTTCTGAATGAATGCCTCATCATTAAAAGCATTTGCCAGTGCATCATCAACGCTTTTGTAAACAACAAGATCAGTTAATTTCTGTTTTAATGCATTAACGGCCTGCCGTGAAGATAAGGTGAGTTCGGATTGTGCATTTTTCTTTAGCTCATCCGATTGTTTTTTGGCATCTTCAACAATTTTTTTGGCTTGTTGGTTGGCATCTTTAATTAAGGTATCAGCCTCAGCTTTTGACTGATTAACAATCTCTGCTGCCTCGCTTTTCCCTTTTTCAAGGCCTTCGTTATAAATCTTTTGGGTTAGTTCCTGAAGTTTATCATTCATTGCAATCAATTTTTCGCTATTCAAGGAGCGAATATATATTATTTTTAGTGAATATAATTTTCAAACTTTAAAAATCATCGGGCTTCATCTTCCGCAACATCCTCTTCCAGTCTCAGATTGTCGATGATAAAGTTTTGTCTGACAGGGGTATTTTTACCCATGTAAAATGACAAAGTTTCGATGATCGTACTGCTCTTTTTGAGGATCACCGGATCGAGGCGCATTGTTGAGCCGATAAAGTGTTTGAATTCATCGGGTGAAATCTCGCCCAAACCTTTAAAGCGGGTAATCTCAGGATTTGCACCCAGTTTTCCTAAGGCCCTTACACGTTCTTCATCCGAATAGCAGTAGATGGTTTCCTTTTTATTCCGCACCCGGAATAATGGTGTTTGCAGGATATAAACATGCCCGGTCTTAACCAGGTCGGGATAAAACTGAAGAAAAAATGTAAGTAGCAACAAGCGGATGTGCATTCCGTCAACATCGGCATCGGTAGCCACAACGATGTTGTTGTATCTCAGGTTTTCGAGGTCTTCATCGATATTGAGCGCAGACTGTAAAAGATTAAACTCTTCATTTTGATATACCACTTTTTTGGTCATCCCAAATGAATTTAGTGGCTTTCCTTTTAACGAAAATACAGCCTGGCAGTTTACATCGCGGGATTTAGTTATGGAGCCACTGGCCGAATCGCCTTCGGTTATAAAAAGGGTGGTTTCGAGCCGGCGTTCATGGTTCTGGTTATAGTGTATGCGACAATCGCGAAGTTTTTTGTTGTGCAGGCTTGCTTTTTTTACACTCTCACGGGCCAGCTTTTTAATTCCGGCAATATCTTTTCTTTCTTTTTCTGAGCGCAGGATCTTCTGATGCAAAATTTCAGCTACTTCAGAATTCATGTGCAAATAATTGTCGAGGTTTCGCTTTACCATATCATGAACATAATTCCTGATGGTTTGTCCCTCGGGCTCGATATATTGCGATCCCAGTTTGGTTTTGGTTTGGGATTCGAAAACCGGCTCCTGCACTTTAATACTGAAAGCAGCCACAATGGATGCACGTATGTCGCCGGGGTCAAAATCTTTTTTGTAAAACTCGCGAACAGTTTTTACGATGGCTTCCCTGAATGCTGCCTGATGTGTTCCTCCCTGGGTAGTGTTCTGGCCATTTACAAAAGAGTGATATTCTTCGCCGTATTGATTGGTTAGGTGGGTAAAGGCAAATTCAAAATCATCATCGCGGATGTGAATAATGGGGTAGAGGGCGCTTCCATTGATGTAGCGCTCTAGTAAATCGTGCAGGCCATTTTTCGCGTAATACCGTTCACCATTAAAATAAATGCTCAGGCCATTGTTGAGGAAAACATAATTCCACAATAGTTTTTCGACATATTCGGGGATGAAGTGAAAATTCCCAAAGTATTTTGCGTCTGGCGAAAACGACATGATGGTGCCGTTTTTCTCTTCTGTATCGGCATAAGGGAAATCGTTAACAATTACTCCCCGGCTAAATTCAACAATTTTGGTTTTGCCCTCGCGGACAGCCTGGGCCATAAAATAATTGGAAAGGGCATTGACGGCCTTAGCCCCAACGCCATTCAGGCCAACCGATTTTTTAAATACTTTGGAATCGTATTTAGCACCGGTATTAATTTTGGCAACACAATCGATCAACTTGCCCAGTGGGATTCCCCGGCCAAAATCGCGGACAGTAACCCTTTTATCTTTGATGGTCACATCAATTTTTTTTCCGAAACCCATCACGTATTCATCAATGGAATTGTCGATCACCTCTTTTATCAATACATAAATTCCATCATCTTGTGACGAGCCATCACCAAGTTTTCCGATGTACATTCCGGGCCTGGTCTGTATGTGTTCATTCCAGTCGAGCGACCGGACAAGATCTTCACTATATTCAACAGTCATAATTCTCCTTAAATTGACGACAAAAGTAATGTTTATAGGGCATTCTGCAGCACTTGACGGGACTAAGTTATCAAACATTTTTTGTGGATAAGGTAGGGAAATGGAGTGGTGGAGTATTGGAGTTTTAGGGTGATGGTGAGTTGGATGGTTGGTTGTTGGGTGATTGGTGGTGGATGGTGACCGATGTAAGGTGACCGATGAAGGGTGTGTAAGACAATAAGGGTAATCTTAAAAGAATAAGAAAAATAGCACGGCAAAAGGCAGTTTGAAGTTTATGAAATAGCATATGAATTTCTCAAATGATTAAGCTTCGAGACAAGCTTTTTATTTAGTATCGCCAACTTCGGACGGATAGCAAAGGAATAGAAAAATCTTATCTCGCCCGATCTTAATACGCCTTTTCTGTCCTTTGATAAGACCGTAAACTGCTAGCCAGATAATTTTCAGGTCGAGGGTAAAGGACCAGGTTTCGACATATTTCCGATAAAAACATTGATAAACTGTGGCAGTTTATCAAGACTGGATTTGCGTTTCAAATTTTTCATTATCCCACTCAATTTGCAATTCCTGCTGTGCACCCGGTATTTGACCATGTATTCGGGAAGGTTCCATGCCTTATATTTTATAGCAATTCCGATCCACATGATGTGATCTTCCCCCACATCAAAAATTGCATTGTATCCCCCCACAGGTAAAGCTTCCCGGCGAATAACAATTGTTGACTGAACAAAATAATTCATGAACAACTGGATGGCAGGGATAAGTGTAGGTTTTGCCGGAAATTTCCATTTTTCATTCAACAATTTAGCTTCACTATCAATCATACGCACCCATGAACCCACCATGCCAAAATCCGTATGTTTCCTTAGGAAACTAATTTGCTTTTCAAACTTTTCAGGAAGGGCAATGTCATCTGGGTCGAATTGTGCAATGAAATTCCCGCGTGCTTTTTCGAGGCCACGGTTGCGGCTATAAACGATGCCTTTGTTTTGGCCGTTTGTAAAAACTCAAAATCGGTAAAAGTTTGGGAAAGCACTCTGTTGATTGCTTCAGCAACATAGTTCGCTGAATTGTAAACTGGCATAACAATACTCAACCCTGATGGCTTCATTGGCAATCTTTGCAAAAGTCCTGCAAGATATACAGATTTCGCACAATTTATCGATTAGCTGTTTCTCAAACCTTGGCCTAATACCAAAATGTATTCGATTGACGAAGTTCTTGCCTGCCTGTGGGTGTTGAAATTTTTCGGTTATTTTTCAATCAATCCTACAACAAGAATAAATTTTTCTAATTTTGAAAAAAATATCTCTTTTAAAATGTACAAATACATAAATCCGAAAGGAAAGTTTATAGCTGAGTACACGGAACTTGGTGGGAAGGAGCTGGTTTATGAAGTGCTAAAAATGATACCTGAGGATTATAGAAAAAGGGTGATAGCACTTGAAAAAGCCATATCAGAATTTGACTATCCGGCAATTCAGATGGAGGTGCATACCATAAAAGCCAATTTCAGGCAAATTGTTGAAGTGGACAATGAGTTTATGATTTTTCTACAGAAGTTTGAAGATGATTCAAGGGTTATTTCAGAGAAGGCTGATAAAAATATTGCCATCCAAAATCCCGTTGATTTTTCTGGGTATTTTACAAGGTTTAAGATGGAATCAGATTTGTTGGCCATGGAGATTGATCATTTCGCTGACACTATGGTATGAAAAAATAGACCAGGTATTGGAACGAAATAAACCCATTAATCTAATCTGTTTAAGGCTTCAATAGCTTTGGTATAATTGGTTTTAATCTCAAGGGTTTTCTTGTAGTCGGCCACCGCCATGTTTTTGTTTCCTAACATTTCATAAGTATAGGCCCTATTGTAATAAGCTTCGGCATAGGCTGGTGCATTTTCGATAACACGTGTAAAATAATCAATTGCCTTTTCAAAATCCTGAATATAAACCAGGTTAACATAGCCCAGGTTGTACAAAGTGTTCACATCATCGGGTTGAATCTCCAGTATCATTTGGTAGTTAGAGAGGGCCTTATCAATTTGCCCACTTTCCTGATAATACAAACCAAGATTGTAGTATGGGAGGATATTTTCAGCTTGCAAATTAATGGCTGTATTAAAATATTCAACAGCCAAAGGATTATTCATTGCCGAATAAATTATGCCAAGTTGCTGATAGGCATCAAAAAAATCCTGATCTTGATAAACGGTCATTTTAAATGCATCAATGGCAGCCAGGGTATCGGTTTGCTCAAGTTGGGCCAGCCCTCTGATATAATAAGCTGATGGATTGAAGCTGTCCAATTGCAAAACTTTATTCACAACTTTATATGTGTTTTCGTAGTCCCTGACAATGAGATAGAGTTCAGCCATTTTTTGGGATGCAGGTATGTTTTCGGGATCGATAGCCAGGGCCTTATCCAAAGCCTCCTTACATTGATCAGGCTTTCCCAAAACCAGGTAGGCATCCGAAAGGGTTGTAAAATGTCCGGGATCCAAATCATTGATATCGATGGCAACAAAAATATCCCTGAAAGCACTGTCTATTTCACTGATGGAAAGATAGTGTTTCGCCCTTGCAATGTACAGTTGGTCATCGCTACTGTTGGCACTTATCATCTGATTGATTTCCGCGAGGGGATCTATCACTTGTTTATTTGATGACAATGATTCAGTCTCTTTATTTTCAGTACCGGTATCACCACATGAAACCAGCGTTAGGAAAATAAGTAAGGATGAAAGAAATAATATTGAAATTCTCATGGTTCATATAAAATATCCGGAATTACCTGTTTTGATTGAAATAGAAACTAAATATTTTCAAATTAAGCCGATTAATATCGGGAAAACAATAACCATAACAATGGTGCCCATACGGGCTTGCTTTGCGTCGCAGTTTTCAAGTTGCATGTTGCAACCTGTAACCTGTAACGATTCCGAACCGTTTATAAGCAACAAAATTATCGTTAACATGTTAGCAATAATGGTCTTCGTAAGAGCCTATTTTAGTTTTTTTGCGACAATTCCGGATACATTGTTATAAAAAGGATTATGCTTTGTTGGCAAGTGCTTCCCTGATCTTTAGCTCAAGTTCTTCGGCCAATTCAGGATTGTCATTAAGCAGGCTTTTCACAGCTTCCCTGCCCTGGCCAAGTTTTGTATCGCCATAACTAAACCAAGAGCCGCTTTTCTTAACAATATCAAAATCAACGCCGAGGTCGATAATTTCTCCAACTTTTGAAATTCCTAAGCCATAGATAAGATCGAATTCAGCACTTCTGAATGGCGGGGCAACTTTATTCTTCACAACTTTAACACGCACTCGGTTACCACTGATGCTCTCCGAATCCTTAATCTGGCCAATCCTACGAATATCGAGGCGGACAGTGGAATAAAATTTAAGGGCATTTCCACCTGTGGTTGTTTCAGGGTTGCCAAACATCACACCAATTTTCTCGCGCAACTGGTTGATGAAAACACAAATCGCCCCTGTTTTGCTGATGGTTGATGTAAGTTTCCTCAAAGCCTGCGACATCAACCTGGCCTGGAGGCCCATTTTTGAATCGCCCATCTCACCTTCAATTTCACTTTTTGGCGTTAATGCAGCCACCGAGTCAATAACGATAATATCAATGGCACCAGAGCGGATAAGGTTTTCTGTAATCTCAAGTGCCTGCTCCCCATTATCAGGTTGGGACACGAAAAGGTTTTGGGTATCAATACCAAGTTTCTGTGC
>CAZBDF010000003.1:22373-29842 GCA_964490385.1 uncultured Lentimicrobiaceae bacterium
TTTTCAATATTTCCCAGGGTCCTTTCCAGGGCCTGCATTTTTTCTGCTTTAATTTTTTCAGCTTGATTTTGAGTTTCCTTGGCCATTTTTTATAAGGTTTTAATGTTTTTATTTCGCTTCGCAGTCATTGGCTATGCGGGCGTCAATTGTGCTTCGCATGTCATTTGCTTTGCTGTCATTTAGCTACGCTGTCATTTGATTATACCATTATTATAAGACAAATAATTAATGACTACAAATGACCATCAATGACTATTAAATGACAACAAAATATCAATATTGACAAACCTTTGCAAATATAACTTCAATTCTATTAGCTCCGTTACTTTTTTGATTCCATCGCCTGAAGAATTTGTGCTGTATGGTCTTTGGTTTTTACTTTTGTAAACACTTGTTCAATTTCCCCTTTTTCATCAATCACATAGGTAGTGCGCAACAATCCCTCATATTCTCGTCCGTACAACTTTTTCAACCCCCATGCACCGTAAGCTTTTATTACTTCCTTATTTTCATCAGCAAGCAGGGTAAAAGGTAAATAATACTTTTCGACAAACTTCTTCTGCTTCTGCTGAGTATCCGGGCTTACGCCAATAATCTCAAATCCTTTGCCCATCAAGTCTTCATAATTATCCCTAAGGTTACACGATTCGGCGGTACATCCCGGTGTATCGGCTTTGGGATAAAAATAAATAATAATCTTTTTTCCTGCAAAATCTGCCAGGCTAACTTGCTTTCCATCCTGATCTGCTACTTTAAAATCAGGGGCTTTGTCTCCAATATTCAAATATGACATATTCTCTTTTTATTGTTCTATGCAAAAGTAATCCATGAAAAGTTATTGATTTTCAATTTAAGAAATATTAAGACTATCCTTTTTCTTTAGGATGAGCTGCCGCTGATAAAACTTACAAATTTCAGTAAGATGGCAGTCCCCACACTTTGGCTTGCGAGCCTGGCATACATATCTGCCATGCAAAATCAACCAGTGGTGCGCCCTCGAAATATATTTTTCAGGAATGTGCTTCACAAGTTGCTTTTCTGTCTCAAGAGGAGTTTTTGAGTTTGTGGTAAGGCCAATGCGATCAGAAACCCTGAAAACATGCGTATCAACAGCCATGGCAGGTTTTGAGAAATAAACTGAGGCAATCACGTTGGCAGTCTTTCGTCCTACTCCGGGTAACTTTTGAAGCTCATCAATTTCCGAAGGAACAATACCATCAAATTCTGCAAGTAATGTTGTCGCCATTCCAACCAAGTGTTTAGCCTTATTGTTGGGATAGGAACAGCTTTTGATCAAATCAAATACTTCTTCAATTTTTGCCTTTGCAAGGGTTTCAGTATTTGGAAAAGACTTAAAAAAAGGAGGTGTGATTATATTCACCCGCTTATCCGTACACTGAGCTGACAAAATTACCGCAACCAACAATTCGTAAGGATCGGTGTATTCCAATTCGGTATCTGCCTCAGGCTGATTTTCGGCAAAATATTCAATAAAATATTTGTAACGTTCCTTTTTGTTCATCGAAGACTATATTTGGCAAAAATAAAAAATGCCACCCCTTGTTTTGGGTGGCAATTATTTTTTTCACCTCCTTTAGGCGATTAATTCATTAGTAAACTGATGTTACCTAAACTTACTGTCCTGGTAACTGATAATGCTTTTGAATAATTCAAAACATTTTTGATCACAAATTCGCTTGGCCCAACCTTCAGTTTGTACAAATAATTCTTCAATTTCAAAATTGATTTGTATTCCCTTGATAGCCTGCCATCAGCATTTATTATCTTGTGATAATTGTAAGCATTTGGCATTTCGGACTCAGTGCAGGCAAATAGGATCAGATCATTGAGGGTATTGAAATGTTGCATAGGCTGTGTGTATGTTAGCTACTGAATTTTCAGAAAAACTAACGCACGCTAAGCTGCAATTATTTCACCCTGATAAAAATAATGGGAAGAGCCTACTTGGTAAGGATTACATTTTTTTCCTTGATGAGTTTCCTCAGGTTGATCAGTGCATAACGCATACGGCCAAGTGCTGTATTGATGCTCACATCAGTTTGTTCAGCAATATCTTTAAAGCTCATTTCGGAATAGTGACGCATAAACAATACCTCTTTCTGTTCAGGGGGCAAAAGCTCAATCAATTTCCTGACATCGTCATGAATCTGATCAGTAATCATCTGCTCCTCAATTGAAGGATCGGTAAATTTTATGGTATCAAAAATATCAAAATCATCGTTGTCATTCTCAACAACTGGTATTCTCTTCGATTTCCGGAAATAGTCGATAATCAGGTTATGGGCAATACGCATCACCCACTGGATAAACTTACCTTCTTCTTTGTAAGCTCCTGATCTGACGGTATTGATGACTTTAATGAAGGTGTCCTGAAAAATATCATCAGCCAACTGCTTATCTTTTACAACCATAAGGATGTATGCAAAGACACGGTTTTGATGGCGTTGGATTAACTTCTCAAGGCTGATGTGATTACCCTTCAAATAACTACTGACTAACTCTTTGTCCGATGGCATTTGAGTTTTCATTTGAGTCTCCTTTCTTATGTTCGTTTACTTAAGAGTAGAGTTTTATTCGATAATCAGTCCTCCTATTATTGGGTTGGAAAAAATTGTGATTTTCAGTAGTTTATTCTTGTTCGTAGATGCAAAACTACACATATTTTATTACTCACCAAATTTTATTTTACTTTTGCTTCCTTTCTGCACAACTTTACAAAACCTTGCAAATAACATGCCAATAACTTACAATTACTAACACAATGCCTGAAGATCAACTAGAAGCCTTAGACCCCAGACAGTTTATATTAATAAAAGGAGCGCGGGTACATAATTTAAAAAATATTGATGTTGCCATCGAACGCGACAAACTTGTCATCATAACAGGCTTGTCAGGTTCTGGCAAATCTTCATTGGCTTTTGATACTATATTTGCAGATGGACAAAGGCGATATGTTGAAAGTCTCAGTTCGTACGCCCGTCAATTTTTGGGTAGGATGCAAAAGCCCGAAGTTGATTACATCAAAGGAATTTCGCCGGCTATAGCCATCGAACAAAAGGTAAATACCCGAAACCCCAGGAGTACAGTTGGCACCAGCACCGAAATTTACGATTACCTGAAACTGCTCTTTGCCAGGATAGGAACTACTTATTCTCCCATTTCAGGGAAACAGGTTAAAAGAAACACCGTTACGGATGTTGTCGATTTCATCAAATCCCTTGATGGAAACCCAAGAATATTAATCACAAGTCCGTTAAAAATTATATCAAAACGTAAATTAACTGACCAACTCACCATATTATTACAGCAGGGCTTTACGCGGATTTACTATAAGGGTGAGGTGATTAAAATCGAAAATATCCTGGATGCCAAAAAATCCATAAAGGAAGCTTTGGATATAAAAATCGTCATCGACCGTATCGTAGTAAATTTTGAGGACACCGATCTGCAGTCAAGGTTATCCGATTCAGTGCAAACTGCATTTTATGAAGGCAATGGTAGATGTTTCATTGAAGTAATTGATGGGGCAAAAACCAAAACGCACGAATTTTCTAACCGTTTTGAATTGGACGGTATCACCTTTGAAGAACCTTCTCAAAACTTTTTTAGCTATAACAACCCTTACGGTGCTTGCAAAAGATGCGAGGGCTTTGGGAGTATTATTGGTATCGACGAAGATCTCGTTATTCCTGACAAAAGCCTATCGGTTTACCAGGGGGCTATTGCCCCCTGGAAAGGTGAAAAAATGGGCCAGTGGAAAGAATTAATGGTGATGAATGCCTACAAATTTGACTTTCCGGTTCATAAACCATACTCAGAATTATCTAAAAAACAGCAGGAATTACTGTGGAATGGTAACAAACATTTCGAAGGTATTAATGAATTTTTCAGGCAGGTAGAGGAACAGACCTACAAAATACAATACCGGGTGATGCTTTCGAGATATCGGGGCAAAACACTATGCCCCGAATGTAGTGGTACACGCCTTAGGGGCGACGCCAATTATGTGAAGATTACCGGGAAGAGCATCAGTGAGCTTGTTTTGAAGCCACTTGAGGAATTGAAAGTATTTTTCAGTCAGCTCGAACTTAACCATTACGAAACACAAGTTTCAAAAAGAATTCTCATCGAGATCAATAACCGATTGGACTTTTTGTGCGATGTAGGCTTGGGCTACCTCACACTCAACCGGCTCTCGTCATCGCTTTCGGGAGGTGAATCGCAGCGCATCAACCTGGCCACATCCCTTGGGAGCAGCCTGGTAGGTTCACTGTATATTTTGGATGAACCCAGCATCGGGTTGCACCCAAGAGATACCTTTCGTTTGCTTAAAGTATTGAAAAGACTTAATGGCCAGGGGAACACGGTAATTGTGGTTGAACACGATGAAGATATCATCAGGTCGGCGGATCAAATTATTGATATTGGCCCATTGGCGGGCATTCATGGTGGTGAAGTAGTTGCCAGCGGCACTCTGGAAGAAATCTTGAAAAATAAAATAAGCTATACTGCAAAATACCTCAATGGTGAAATGGAAATCACATTGCCTGAACAACGGAGGCAATGGACTGATTATATCGAAATCATGGGAGCCAGGGAGAACAACCTCAAGAATGTTTCGGTAAAATTCCCTTTGAATATTTTTACTGTGGTCACTGGTGTCAGTGGGTCTGGTAAATCATCAATGATCCGGGGAATCCTTTACCCATCGCTAAAAAGGCATCTCGGTGGGTATACTGAAAAATCGGGAAAATATGACAAACTACGGGGTGATATCAAACGGATAGAATCAGTTGAGTTTGTCGATCAAAATCCCATCGGTCGTTCATCAAGATCAAACCCTGCTACCTATGTAAAAGCCTACGATGAAATCCGGGCATTATATGCTGATCAGAAACTGGCGAGGGTAAGAGGGTACAAACCCGGTTACTTTTCATTCAACATTCCTGGAGGAAGGTGCGAAGAATGCGAGGGTGAAGGAGTGGTGAAAATTGAGATGCAGTTCATGGCCGATATATTTCTGACTTGCGAATCATGCAACGGAAAACGATTTAAAGAGGAAGTCTTGGATGTCACCTTTAAGGAGAAAAATATTAGTGATGTATTGGACATGACCGTTAACCAGGCTATCGATTTTTTTAGTGTCAATGAAAAATCAAAGGCCGCCGAAAAGAGGATATTATCAAAATTGCAACCTTTGCAGGATGTTGGCCTGGGATATCTGAAACTCGGTCAATCCTCGAGCACCTTGTCGGGCGGTGAAGCACAACGAATTAAGCTGGCATCATTTTTAACCAAAGGCGCATCCGAAAAACCCACCTTGTTTATTTTTGACGAACCTACTACAGGTTTGCACTTCCACGACATCAACAAACTGCTGGATGCGTTTAATGCGCTTATCGAAAATGGTCATACCATTATTGTTATCGAACATAACCCGGATGTGATTAAAACAGCAGATTGGATTATTGACCTGGGGCCGGAAGGTGGCGACAAAGGTGGAAATATAGTTTTTGAGGGGACACCTGAAGATTTGATCAAAACAAAAGGATCATACACCGGACAATTCATTGCACAAAAAATATTGAAGACACCATGACCTTTCAATTTGCATTATTCATTGTAAGCCTGCTTACTTTTTTGGTAAACATCCCCTTTGGGTATTGGCGGGCCAATGTTAAAAAGTTTTCGGTACAGTGGTATTTTGCCATTCACCTTCCTGTTCCGGCAATCATAGCTTTAAGAATAATTGGGGATATTGGTTTTCATTGGTCAACATACATCGTTTTGGTAGCGGCTTATTTTTTTGGGCAGTTTTTAGGTGGGAGAATTTTTACCTGGCGTGCCCAGAAGCAAAAAGAGCCGCTGTCTTCATGTTTGGTAATGGACTTTTACAGATGTATCAACTAATCTAAAATGCAGGAAATTATTTTCTTTTGCGAATTCGACGGGCCGAGGGAAAAGAGGGAGATTGTGGTGACGATTTCGTCTATTGAGGCTATTTGAATTTGAATTGTTTTTTCAAAATTTATGGGTTTTCTTTTTAAGTTGAGACAAGGCATGCCTTGTCTCTGTCAGTAAATGATTTAGCCCAATTCAAAGGTTCAAAATCCAAAATTACTCTCAGCGTCCTCCGCACCCTCAGCGGTTTATTTTTTTTAACCGGTCACGAGGCCAAATATCAACATTTTTATATTTCGCTGCTAAGCGTCCGAAGTTTGATGTTGATAAAAACGATTCTGTCACAAGAAGAAACAAGAGCCCCTCATAAAAGCTATTAAAAAAACTTCGAACTCACTTTTGTCTCATCTTCTGCCTCGCACTCCGTCCTATCTTTCTATTGTTTGCTCACTGCTCTAAGCTCTTGGCTCTACGTCCTTCGCCAATTCAATTTTTCACCCTATCTTTGTTTGCAAAATCAGAAACTATGAAATCAAGCCAGGCACCATTGGCTGAAATCCTCAGGCCATCAACTTTAGATGGTTATATTGGGCAGGAACATTTGTTGGGCGAAAACGCCATCCTCCGCCGAAGCATCGAATCGGGTAATATTCCATCAATGATTTTATGGGGACCTCCCGGTGTTGGGAAAACTACGCTGGCCTTCATCATTTCAAAAACACTGAGCAGGCCATTTTATACATTAAGTGCTGTAAATTCAGGAGTCAAAGATGTCAGGATGGTCATTGAAAAAGCAAGGGGTGAAGAGGATGCCATTTTGTTTATCGACGAAATTCATCGCTTCAGTAAATCACAGCAAGACTCATTGTTGGGCGCTGTTGAAACCGGCATCATTACCTTAATTGGTGCTACCACCGAAAATCCTTCCTTCGAGGTGATCTCCCCATTACTGTCGCGTTGCCAGGTTTATATCCTGCAATCTTTGCAAAAGGATCATCTTTTGAAAATGCTCACTCTGGCGAAGGATCATCTTGAAAAGGAAAATGATAAATCAATTAAAATTGATGACGATGAAGCCTTGCTTCGGGTTTCAGGTGGTGATGCCCGAAAATTATTTAATGCCATCGAACTTGTTGTGAAGGCCAATTCGAAATCCAAAACCATCAACATTAGCAACAAAATGGTGCTGGATACCATTCAGCAAAATATGGCCATTTACGATAAAGCCGGTGAGCAGCATTACGATATCATTTCGGCTTTTATTAAGTCGATGCGCGGTAGCGATCCCAATGCAACGGTTTATTGGCTGGCACGGATGATTGAAGGTGGCGAAGATCCAAAATTCATTGCCCGCCGCATGTTGATTTTAGCTTCCGAAGACATCGGTAATGCCAACCCAAATGCATTACTATTGGCCAACTCCTGCTTTGATGCCGTCAACAAAATTGGCTGGCCCGAAGGGCGTATTATTTTATCGCAAACGGCAGTTTATCTTGCCACCTCACCAAAAAGCAATTCCACATATGTTGCCATTGATGACGCACTGG
>CAZBDF010000004.1:0-6494 GCA_964490385.1 uncultured Lentimicrobiaceae bacterium
TGTTACATATTTATGTCCACATTGCAGGGGCGCAATAAACGCAGGGAACAACATCATTTTATCGGCTAAAACAAGCAAAAATATGATAGGCTTGCTATTGTTGCATGAAGAAATCGGGAATTATTCGAGTGACCTGAGTTCTTCAATAAATGTTGAAACAGGCGAAACCGTAGATTTGTTTTGCCCGGTTTGTCATGAAAGTTTAAATATCCCAAATAAGGAGGCCTTAGCAAAATATGTAAGGGTGGATGATAGCTGCAATGAATGTTTCATTATTATTTCCAGAAAATATGGTGAGAGAATCACTTTTAAGGTGGATGAAAAAAAACAAGTAGAATCCTATGGGGAAAAGCTGAGTAGGTTTATCGACCCAGAATGGTTTTTGTAGAAAAATTGGAACAAGTGATAATGCAGTGATATGAGTTTTTAGACACTACTCATACCTCATCGCATCCACCGGGTTTTGCGTCGCTGCTTTTGCCGATTGCCAGGCTACAGTTCCAAACGCAAATAGCATTAAAAACACCAATGTGAAAATAAATATCCATGGGTTTAAGGGGGCATGAAAGGCAAAGCTATCAAGCCAGAACTGGAGTAGAAACCACGCAACAGGCGTGGCCAAAAGGTTTCCTATTAAAACCATTTTGGTGAAGTCGCGGCCCAGCCACCAGATAATACCACTTGTTTCGGCGCCAAATGTTTTCCTGATGCCTATTTCTTTGCGGCGTTGTTCTGTTAAAAATGATGCCAGGCCAAACAATCCAAGGCCTGCCAATAGAATGGCAAGCAGTGAAAAGTAGGCAAAAATCTTTCCGAATTTAATTTCGCGCCCATATGAAGCTGCCAGTGATTCATCCAGAAAATGATATTCGAAAGGCGCGGAAGGACACATCCCTTCAAACAATTCTTCTGTCTTCCTGATAACTTCCTGCCAATCGTTGGTTTTTACCCTTATCGACAAATAATCAAACCCCCTAAAAGGATTTTGCGAAATAATAAGCGGCTCGATTTGAAATTGCAAAGGTGCGTAATGAAAATCCTGAACTATCCCAATAATTTTATTTTCACCATTCCTGGAGATGGTTTTGCCAAGCGGGTTTTCCCATGAAAGCTTTTCAGCAAGCGCCTGGTTAATCAGTACTGATCTGTCATCTGTAGAAAAATCTTCCGAAAACCCACGGCCAGCGCTAAGCTCAATTCCCATTGTTTGCAGGTAATCGCTGTCGATATCTAAAGCATGAAACATCATAGAATTATCGTATCCTTCGGGGATATAACCGTTTTGTGTAAACCCCCAGACCGGCACTTGCGAAGATGCACCAACAGATTGAACGAACGACAACTTCTTCAATTCTGTTTTCAGAAGTTCATATTTTGCTTTGGGCCCATCCCCGCTAAGGGAAAGCACAAGGATGTTTTCTTTGTCGTATCCAAGGCTTTTGCTATTGACAAAATTGAGTTGCCTAAAAATTGTAACCGTACTCAAAATAAGCAAGCTTGCGATAAAAAACTGGAGTACAACAAGTGCGTTCCTGAACCCTTTACCTTTGGTTTTAGACAACAGGTTGCCCTTGATTACCGAAATGGGTTTGAATGAGGACATGAAAAATGCCGGATAGCTGCCCGCAAAAAAACCAACAATAATCCCGAATAAAATTAAAATCGGAATAATCCAGGCCGAAGTCCCGTATAAACTTACATCAGAACCCGTCAATTCATTGAATTCGGGAAGTAAAATTTCGATCAGGATTATGGCGATAAACAGTGCGAGCAAGCTGATGGCTATGGCTTCGCCCAAGAATTGCCTGATGAGCATCCCACGGCTTGCGCCCACAACTTTCCTAACCCCTACTTCACGGGAACGGTTGATAAACCGAGCTGTGGAAAGGTTCATAAAATTGATGCAGGCAATGAGTAGGATCAAGAAGGCAATGATACTGAAAATGAACAATTTTGTAGGATCCCCTGAACGTGGATGTTCGCCAGGTGCCGACGAATGCAGATAAACAGTTTTTAGCTGATCGAATTGTAAGCCTAAAATAGTCCCATAATTTCGGTATTTGTAGTTGATGTGTTTCTCGAGGAAAGGCCCTAGTTTCTCATTAAAATTGGCCCAATCAATATTTTCAGCTACTTCAACATAAGTATAATAACTCCATCCACCATCCCAACCCATATAATTCCCTTCCATTTGGTAGAGCGACGAAAACGACAAAATAGCATTGAAATAAATGTGTGAATTTGCAGGTGGGTCTTGGGCAATTGCGGTAACTTTAAAACTATACTGCCCGTTGTACTTGAGAACTTTTCCAATGGGATTTTCATCTCCAAACAAATTCTGTGCAGCACTTTCGGTAAGTACCATGGTAAAAGGTTCGCGCAAAGCGTGAGTTGCATTCCCATTGATAAGTGGAAAAGTAAAAATGTCGAAAATGGATGAATCAGCAAACAACACATCTTTGAGCTGACGACTGGATTCTTCGGTGACAAAGAACTCTTCATTTGGATAAGTGAGCCTCGCCATTCCGGTAATCTCAGGAAATTCTTCAAGCAGCGATGGCCCAATTCCGGCAGTGCCCATGGCAGAGTAGTCCACCTGTCCATTACTTTGGCTATCGACGACTATCATACTATATATCGAACCCCTGTTGACATGAAAATTGTCAAAGCTCCATTCGTGAAATACATAGAGCATGATCAGCAGGCTAACAGCAATTCCTACGGAAAGGCCCAGCAATTTTATCAATTCATAAAATTTATGCCTGATAAACTGACGGTAAATGAGTACTAAAAAATGTTTAAACATAAATACATTATTTCATTTTGATTGTTTAGCCGATACTTTCAACTCCAATAATATGGCTTCTACCATAGACCCCCTCTAACTCCCCCTCGAGGGGGAGGATGCCACCGCACCAGCGACGGCAGTCGCTTGTGCGGCTGGTCTCCCTTCCCCTTGAGGGGAAGGGCTGGGGATGGGGTCATAACGATTCGATTAGCACAACAGTCCCACCTAAATAATTATCTAAAATGTAGCTATCAAAGTTAGCTACTCCAATACTCCATTTCTCCAAAACCCAATCCCTCCACAAGTCCAAATCTTATTCATATTTCAAAGCATCAACCGGGTTGGTATAAACGGCCTTAATGGTTTGCCTGCTGATGCTGACAAAGGTGATTGCTATTAGCACTACAAAAACCAAGATATAATAAATAATTCCAATATTGATTTGTAATACAAAATTTTGCAGCCATTTGTGCATCAGAAACCATGCTAAAGGCAGCCCGATTCCCATCGAAATCAGGATTAAAGTAAAGTATTCTTTTGTGAGCAGCAGTGTAATATCCCGGCTCTCGGCCCCCATCGCTTTTCTAATGCCAATCTCTTTGGTCCTGCTTTCGAGAAGAAAGGTGGACAGGCCAAACAAGCCCAGGCAGGAAATTAATATGGCAAAAGCCGAAAAATAGAAGAACACCTTTCCTGCCCGTTGCTCATCGGCATAAAGGTTTTCGAATTCCTGGTCCAGAAAATGATATTCCATGGGTGTGTTTATTTCAAAATCCTCCCACAACTCATCCAGGATATTTATCGCTTGTTCAGTGCTTCCCGGGCTGGTGCGAAAAATAATATAGTGCAGGTTGTTATCAGCAATGCGCATCACCATAGGTTCAACTTTATTTTTCAACGACTTGAAATGAAAATCCTCAACCACACCAACAATCCTTCCTTTAACATCGCCATGGCTAAACCAACTATTTAATGGGTCTTCAATCCCCATTTGTTTTACTGCAGCCTCATTTAAAATGTAATTGCTGCTATCGGCATTTAATTCAAAATCCCTGCCCTCAACTAAAGTAATTTCCATCAAATCAATAAAATCGTGATCGACGGTATAAAAGTACATCTGTGTTTCATAATCCGGATCTTTTCCTTCCCAATCAATTCCACCCCAAAGGTGGATGGTATTGGTTGGAATATCGGAGGAAACACCAGCATTGACGATGGAAGAGTTTGTTAACAATTGCTTTTTAAACTCCACACATTTGCTCCTGAGGTTTCCGTTTATCGGAACATATATCAACTGGTCGCGTGTGTAACCAAGGTTGGTTTTTGAAACAAACGAAAGCTGCTTATAAACCACGATGGTAGCAAAAATCAGGATCGCAGCCAGAACATATTGAAATACAATCAACGATTTTCGCAAGGCAACATTTTGCTTCCCTTTCAGTCCGCCCTTTAGCACTTTTGCCGGTTTGAAGCCCGAAATAAGAAACGCAGGGTAGAGGCCCGAAAACAACCCCGTAAACAAAGCCAGCAACATGAAACCCCAAATCAGATTGTAACCAGCCTGGCCATACAAACTGAGTTCCCTTCCGGTGAGTGTACAAAAGTAGGGTAAAAGGGTTTCGACCAAGATGAATGCGATGATGATCGCTAAAACCGACATAATCATCGATTCGCCCAAAAACTGGACAATCAGCCGTCCCTTTGATGCGCCAACAACTTTTCGTACACCCACTTCCCTGGCGCGTTTGGCCGAACGGGCAGAAGCCAGGTTCATAAAATTTAAACAAGCTACGATGAGAACAAACACAGCAATTATCGAAAAATAGTAAACATTGCGGTTCACTTCTGAAACTGAATCGTTGATATCGATATCAAAATCAGATTTCAGATGGATGTCCAGCAATGGCTGTAAATAAAACCTGGCATCACCAAGTGGTAGCTCCAGGTTTTTAATCAGGTCAGCAATTTTTTGGTTGACTATGGCTAAATCTGCATCCTTTTGCAGCAAGACATAATTATTATAATAAAAGTGGCCCCAACCAACGTTTGTTCCCGAACTTGACTTTAAAAGGCTAAACGGCATCAATAAATCAAATTGGATATGTGAGTTTTCAGGTAAATCTTCAATAACTGCGGTAACTTTTACATTTATGTCACCCCGCCACATTTCCATAGTTTTACCCAGTGGATTAATTCCAGGGAAATACTTTTCGGCAGTTTCACGGGTAAGCACAATCGAATTGGTATGTTCAAGTGCTGATTCAGGTGTGCCATAAATAAATGGATGCGTAAACAATTCGAAATAGGTAGAATCCGCGAAAGCGTATGAATCCTCGTAAAATTCCACCACATCATCATCAAGCGGAGTAGAAACAAGTGTCTTGCCATCCATTGGCCTGAAACTAATAGCCTGGGTAATCTCAGGAATGTTTTCCCGCAAATGCGCTGCAAAAGGAGCCGGTGTTACGGCTGCTTTAAAAGATTTTCCACTGATATGGGCATCCACCACAAAACGATGGACCTGCTCAGCCTTTAGGTGATATTTTTCCCAATTGCTCTCGTAATTTACCCAAAGAAAAATCAACACACTGCAAGCCATCCCCACTGACAGGCCCAGGATGTTGATGATGGAAAACAGTTTATTACGAATGATAAACCTGAATGCTGTTTTGAAATAGTTTGAAAACATAGTTGCTCATTTTCCTATCCTGCAATTCAAGAAGTGTGCCTTGAATCTTAAACTGTTAATCTGCTGATGATTGGGGTATCTATCCATCGATGACTGAAATTTTAGTGTATCGGATAAGAACACTTTAGTGTTTCAAGTTGAAACATATTTTTTATCTTTACAAAGATTATCCCGCACCTACGGCGCGGTTTAGTGTAAGGGTGATTTTACTTTTTACCAACATCCCACCCCGCTGGGGTGCTGGTAGGAGGGTTACAAAACCTAATGCAAAATCCCAATCCATCGCTACGGAAAACGCATGGAAATTGGTCAATCTTTGGCTCCAGAGGAGCCTAATGTTGGTAAAAAGAAATGCAACAAAAGATGTATCGGTTGGCTCCAGAGGAGCCTAATGTTGGCAAAACAAAATGACAAAAAAAACTGGAAACATCCTTATCCTTGATGATGATGAGCATATCCTGCTTACATCGAGAATGGTTTTGAAAAAACATTTTCATGTTGTAAATGTGTTATCGTCGCCCACAAATTTACTAAGTACACTTAGCCAACTCAGTTATGACGTGGTGCTGCTCGACATGAATTTTTCAGTTGGTTCAACTTCAGGGGCTGATGGATTGAAGCTGCTCAAAATCATCCTGGAACCCAACCCAGAAACTTATGTGATTTTAATGACGGCATATGGAGACATCAAATTGGCCGTAAAAGCCATGAAACTTGGTGCAATGGACTTTGTTATAAAACCCTGGGACAACGAAAAACTTATTGCCACAGTAAAAGCAGCTTGTAAATTCAGCCAGTCGAAGAAAGAAATCAGGGCACTCAAAAAACGCGAAAATATCCTTATCGAGACTATCAACCAGCCCTCACAAAAAATATTGGGCGGATCGGATGCAATAAATCATGTATTCAATACCATTGCAAAGGTTGCCCCCACCGAAGCAGATGTGCTAATCCTGGGGGAAAATGGGACAGGCAAAGAGTTGATCGCCCGTGAAATCCACAACCGTTCCATGCGCC
>CAZBDF010000004.1:6594-13172 GCA_964490385.1 uncultured Lentimicrobiaceae bacterium
TTGATATCCGCCTCATCTGTGCAACAAACCAATTGTTGCAGGAAATGGTATCCAAAAAAACTTTCAGGGAAGACCTCCTTTTCAGGATAAATACTGTTGAGCTACATGTGCCACCATTGAGTGAGCGTGGGCAGGATGTGATGATCCTTGCACAATATTTTCTTGAGAAATTCAAAAAAAAATACAACAAGCCTAAACTCAAATTAAGTACATCGACGAATAAGAAATTTATGCGCTACAACTGGCCGGGCAATATCAGAGAACTGATGCACCTGATTGAAAGAGGGGTAATTTTGAGTGAGGGCGATATGTTGTCCGCCGAAGATTTTATGCTTAACCATCAAACAGGACCATCGATACCCGAAGGCAGTTTAAACCTTGTGGAACTCGAAAAATCTGCCATCAGCATGGCCCTGGACAAAAACAATGGAAATTTAAGCAAAGCAGCTAAAGAACTTGGTCTCGGAAGGACAACCTTGTACCGCAAAATGGAAAAATATGATTTATAATTATCGCTACAAAATCCTCATCAGGATAGTATTCCTGGGTTTGGGCATGTTTCTGTTTATTTACGCCATCCATCAAAAACAATGGTACGTTACAAGTATCATCCTGGCAACAATTATTATCGCTTCAATTGTGGAATTGATTTATTTCTCGGAAAACTGGGCCAGGGAATTAAAAAAATTCCTGATGTCGATCAAGCACAGGGATTTTACCGGATTCTATTATAATGAAAAATTGAAGCATTCGTTACCTGAATACAAGTTTGCCTTTAAGGAGATTTCAAGGGAATTTCAGCATGTGCGCATCGAAAAGGAGTTACATTATCAATACCTGCAAACGCTGACGGATCATATTAAAATAGCGCTAATCTGCTATAAGGATGATGACTATATAGAAATGACAAATCCTGCAGCTAATGATTTGTTTGGCGTCCATCAATTGCGATCGCTCGACCAGCTTAAGCGGGCAGCTCCGGAACTCTATTCAGGGATTAAATCATTTACTGGAAAACCCCAGATTATTAAAACCGTGATCAAGGGAAAACTCCGTCAACTAATCCTCGATAGGTCTCAATTTATTTTGGGTAGTGAACCGTTGACTTTAGTTTCTTTCAGGGATATTAAAAACGAACTTGAGCAAAATGAACTCGACTCCTGGAAAAAACTCATCCAGGTGCTTACACATGAAATCATGAACTCAGCTACTCCAATTTCATCGCTTGGCAAAGCTGTATTAGAAATCCTGGACAACAGGGAGAGGAACAAAACGGGATCCATCACTTTTGAAAAAGATGATTTTGACGACCTCTACTCCAGTGTTGCAACCATCGAAAACCGTGGCCGGGGCATGCTCAAATTTGTGGACGATTACAAGAACCTGATGAATATCCCCCAGCCAAATTTTGAGCAGGTAGAGGTTATGAACTTAATTATGTACACAAAAAACCTGTTGGCCCCGCAATTTGAATCGAGGGGGATAGACCTGGAAATAAACAATGAACCCGATGGTATAACAGTGTTTGCCGACCGCGATATGATCGAGCGGGTAATTCTAAACCTGATGCTAAATGCTATGTATGCCATGGAAGATGTTGCAAATCCAAAACTCATCATTGCCACCAATAAAACTGTTTCGGGGAAAATACTGATTTCAGTCAGTGACAACGGGCAAGGGATTCCTGATGAAAACATGGATAAAGTATTTGTGCCTTTTTTCACAACACGCAAGGGTGGTTCGGGTTTGGGGCTTGGGATATCCCGAGAAATCATGCGTTTGCATCATGGCAACATTGAAGTAGAATCGATTGCAAATCAGGGTACAACTATCAGGCTTCTATTATAGATTAATTATCACACTTGCAATTCAATATGCCAGAGTTTGGACCTGTGATGCGTAGTGGTGGAAATTTGTTTTATCTGGTTTCAATCCCAAAAACTAACCAAAGGTAGGTTTCTAACAATTCCTTTTGGAATTTTTCGTCCCCACAAAAACTATTATAGAAGAGTGTGATTTGCTCCGGGCTCCTGACACTTTTATCTTTGTTCTCAATCATTCCTGCCAATATGGGGCAGTCAGAAAAAAAATCCATAAGTTCCTTTCTGGTTCCCGACAGATCCCAAACAAGCGATTCGTTTTCGCTTTTTATGAGTACATAACTTTTGAAATTCGACTCATAAAATGCAAACCTGACTAAACCATGAAATTTCACAAGCTTCATCCTCCCCTCAATTTTCAATACAGCAAAATAGCGCTTGCCACTCAAATTTGCAGGGCTTTGAAGTAATGCAGTGTTATTCACCGAAATGAGCTTATACTTTTCGCCATTAAAGCAAAAATTTACCTCCTTTGCTACTTTTGGGGAAAGGTAGCATTTTTCATTATCCTTATCCCGGTATTTAATTTGCCAGACCAAGTTATCCAAATAAGGCCTTTCTGGCTCACCAAAACCAACTATTTGTGGCTTGAAGTTAATGGTATCATTTTCGAAAGTTATGTAATAATCAGTGGTGTCTTGCGCACACAGCTTACCCGAAAGGGCTAATAAGAAAAGTATCGTGAAGAGGGATTTTATTAATCTAAAAATGCATTTCATCATCGACTCTTAATTTATCTTACAAAAGTTGTCCCGTTCCAGCCCCACATCGACCGTTCGGCATCCGAAAACTCAATATAAATCCGGTCGATGGCAACTCCTGTTTCCTGATGTAAAAAATTACAAAATTCTGAAGAGATTTCCTTTGTCCTCTCCCGGGGCAGGCCAATGCTTTTTAATTCGGTGTAGAGTAGGGGATCGTTACTTCCTCCAAAGATCATATCTGGATTCGATTCGATGGACACCATAATGAATTTTTCAGGTTTGCCTAAAATATCAGAGAGTAAAGCAGAGGCTTTTTTCATAAATTCCTGCCTGTTAGGAAACTCATTGTTGGATTGAATTTTTAAAAATGGCATAATTATTAAAGTGTAAAACAAAACCCGGAAAAATCGATCTCCGGGTTTCAATTAGTAATATGCTTTTACATCTCGTTGGCCAGTTCGATGAAACGTTTGTACTGTATGGCCAGCATACTACGGGCATGCAGGGCACCATTGGCCTGACTGATCATCGAAACTTTGGCAGCTGTTTCGGGGTCCGGCGCTTCATAAATGTCGATGAAATCGTATTCGCCTAATATGGCGTAGTGTGCCAACCATTTAACTTCAGGGCATTTTGCCCTTACCTGCTCAAGCCAGCTTCGGCCCTGGCGTTCACGGTTTTTCATTTCGTAAGAAAGATCTGTTGAAAGCTTTGTAAATAAAATGTACGTTTGCATAACTACCTCCTGGGTTTTAGATGATTGATTTTATGCTGGGAAATTACAAAATATTCTTGTTACTACAAAATAAAAAATCATCAATACCAATTGTTTTTTTTCGATGGAAGGTATTAATCCGGAAAATATCCTCCCCTCCTACTCCATCGGAACTTCCTGTTCTTTTGTTTTCTTTTTACCTTTTCCGTCAAATACCAGATTCAATCCAAATCTAACATGAAACATATCGCTCTTGGAGAAAGCAAATGCAGCATAAACATTCTGAAGGGCCATATAAAACTGAAGTGGGCCAAGGTTCGCTGCAAAACCAACGCCTAAATTCAGGTAGCTGTGCGGCAAGGCTGTGTATAAAAACATCAGGTTAAAATCGTTAGAAAACTTGCGGGTATAGGCCAATGAGAGAGAAGGCCATACATGATCTGTAACAAACTGGGTGCTCACCAGTCCCGAAAAACGGTTCTTAATGCCCAGGTTATAATTGGCATTCAAATCGAGGTTTACAGGTATCTTCGTTTTATATGCAATCTCTGTCTCTTCAATACCAAATTCATCAGAAATCGAATCAAAGGCATCTTCAATCTGGTCCCTGTCGAGGCCTCCATCTTCAAAGAAATCCCCAATATCAAAACCATCATAAGTAACTACTTTATCAGGATTGGTAGTAACCCAGGATTGTACGTTTTTCTTCCAGGTTATCCCACCAACATTAAGCACGCTGGCTGCAAAATCCCACTTTTCGTTCAGCTTAAACTGGCCACCCACATCGAAAGCAAAACCAGGATTTCCGGTATTCCCGATAATATGTTCTGCCCCAAGATCTTCGTCATCGCCATTGGGTACTGCAGAGTGTATCCTGATGTCGGATTGCGCACTGATCGAAAAATCATTGGGATCGGTATGTATTTTAAAGTCTAAACTTTCGGTATAAAAGTTGGCTATGCCCTGAAGGTATTTCAGGTTGGCCCCGACATTCCACTTATCGTTAATTTGCCTGCTGTATCCAAAGGAATATTCCCGGTAATAGGTCAGGTTTATTGAATTTCCGCCCAGGTCAACAGTTTTTCCAAGGTATTCTTCACTGCCATTTCCGTAAAGGAAAAATTTTACCAATTCCTTGCGGAGGTTTAAATTAGCGTTAAACATATCCGCAATCCTGAAGTGGAAATAACTCTTTTTGGCTTTAATGCCAAATGCAAATACTTCCTCGGTTAAATTTATATTTCCAAAATTGTCTTCTTTCATATTATCCAGGAGATAATCCCTATCGAGATATAGCGAGTCACCTTCTTGCTTAAAGATGTCCTCATAAGTAAATGTATTTTCAGACCCCGTTTGCACGGAAGACAAAAATGGGATGCCCACATATACATTGTATTGAGGCGAAATAGCAGGATTCACTGTCCTGGCGTTAGGCAGAATAGGGAGGAAATAGAGTGAGCGATCGGCCTGGGCATTTACATCAACTGCCGAAAAACCCATAAGAAGTATAACAATCCCTAATAAAGCGCTTGAAAATTTCCTGTTTGTTATTGTTTGTTTTTTCATGTTGCTGCCCCCTATTCTGATTCGATGTTAATGCCCACAATCGTCCCGACTTTAATTTCCAGTGAGTAGTCGTTATAGATTTTTACGAGGCTATTATCAGTTGTTGATAAGCCGGCCTTCAGCATCATGTATTCGGCATAAACAATGCGATCGAGTTTCTGCCTTGAAATTTCAAAATCCGTCATCTTTGCAGCACCTTCAATAACTTTATATTCAGGTGGCCCCGATACCGGTGCCCCCACAAGTATTCGTTCATCAGTGTTGGTTATTAACGAATCGATGATGTTATAATCGTCATCAGCAAAATATATTTGAACATCAACATTCAGCGGAAAACGGTTTACTGTGTTGAGGCGGATGAGCAGGCTACCTATTTCATTTGCATTACTGTTTAAATCAAAGTCGATTGTGTCTTCCACAATGAAGTCGCTTATTGAAGTAAACAACTGCATTTCCACATCCATGCCCAGCGATATCCTGCTGGTATCCAGAATAAAGTTTGAGGCAAGTGTGTCACCCAGCGGATTGGTTATAGCCATAAAATCGAAATGCAGCATTTCGGGCGCGATGTTAAAAGCTTGGGCAAGATTGGAGTTGCTAAAATCCAGGTTGGTTTCGATGGTTTGCCCAACTTGCTGAAAGTCTGGTGCGTTAATGGCAAAAATGTTGGGCACACCCTGGCCAAACAAATTAATATCAACAAGGTAAGGTGGGTTGACTTTGGAATAGGCATAAAACTCGTCGGCATCCACTGTAACCGTTGCCCCGTATGAATTTTTAATGTCCACCCAAACATCGATTGTTCCGGTACCGAGCTCAATCCCACCTGTAAGTGTTTTCTCGAAAATGCTGAATTCCAACGAATCATTCAAGTTGAGTTCGTATTGGCCCAAATAACCAAATATCTTTTCAAACTCAAGATCCCGGATATCCCCGCTCAAAATAAAATCGTACGGCGAAAGGTCGGGATTAATGTCGCCGTGCATTACCACTTCAGCCAGGAAATTAAGTTCATTTAAAGCATCCCCCTCTTGATTGAGTAAAATCTTATAATCACTAATGGGGATATTTTCCTCATGTTCGACCCATTCACTCTGGCCACCGGGGTTGTTTAAAATAACATTCATTTGAAGGAATTCACCTGTTTGAGCATGCACGATATCAGGTATAATAATTTTTACAGATGCCTCGTCGCGGTTAAGGTTGGTTTTAAAGTTGAGGCGCATATCCCCGTTCTTCAAAAAAATGCTGTCCAACCTTTGCCCGGTGGTATCGGTAATAAATGGAAAACTGTAATCGAGCGCAAGGGTGTCAAAAACTCCTGGTAGAAGCGGTGGAATGTCAACCTGTGATTGAAAACTAAAATTTTGTTCGGGCACGCTGATAATATCTTCGGCTTTCTGCGAAAATAATTCATCCATTCCATAAACAAAACTCAGCGAATTATCAGGGTTCACCTGGATAAATAAGTTGCTTGAATCCTCAAAAAAGTCGCTGATGGTAAGTGTGGAATTGATGAGTGGAATAGCAAATTCCGGATTCCAACCGGGTGTGGCAACTTTTGAAAAATCAAAATCATCCTTGAATTTATTGCACGAAATGATACTGAAGATAATTAGTAAAATGGCAATGAAGGAAATCGCTTGTCGCAAGTAAGGCACACAGAACAGCAGTAGTTTTTTTCTCATAAGGTGGTATTTTGTGAAGCGAAAA
>CAZBDF010000004.1:13272-29601 GCA_964490385.1 uncultured Lentimicrobiaceae bacterium
CACACAGAACAGCAGTAGTTTTTTTCTCATAAGGTGGTATTTTGTGAAGCGAAAATATCAATTATCAGAATCAAAGATAATAAGGATATCCCAAACTACCATCAGAATTTTTAATCATTACTTTATTTGCGCAGTTATCGTAGTCAGCATCAAGGAATTCGCCGTTGAGGGCTTGGGTGGGTGTTTCACTGGATAAAATGGCATCAAAAGAGCCATCCCTGAAATAGTTGGAGCAGGAAATACCAAGCATCCAATCTTCGGTAAATGTGACATTTATAAGAACAGTTGATTCAGGATAGGTGGGATAATAATAGGTGGCATCGGCACCTCCGGTTAACAAAAATTCATCATCAGTGTAATCAGAAGGCGTATCAAAACCATCGGTCCAAAAAAGATCCCTGCTCGGATTAGTGGCAAGTAACCTGGAGTTGTTCAAGTGTACTTCCACACTATATTGCAACAAATACTTCTTGCTGCCTTCAATGGTTTCCCCAGTATTTTCATAATAAATAACACCTTGCAATAAATAATCCTCCACCATATAATTATTAAAGCTTGCCCACATTACAGCATCAGTATTTTCAAAAGGTTCCGATAGTTTAGCTATAACCTGTCCGCTATAAACGCTTTTGGTACTTGAAGGTTGATTGGGTGAGTCGAAATCATAAAGAAAGGTGGCAATCCCTGAAATGGTGTCCACCTGGTAGGTAATAAATACACTGTCGATAATTGCCTGCCCGTTATTGATCAATGCCGTATCGTAAATGCTACTGTGCAATAGGCCAAATAAATTTGTTGTGTAATCTTCGGCACGCACATATTCAGCCACTACCTCGGCCTGGCTAACAAACTCACTTGTATCTTCTTTTTCGCAGGCGCTAAAAGTAAAAATGAATGTGGCCAACAGGCTTGCAAATATAAAAACGGAAAACGGAAAACGTGCACTTCCTTTCATGTTCATCTCAACAGATTTCATTATCAATACTTGATAACGCAAGGAATATTAAATGATTTTGATTCCGGCAAAATAATCTCTGTTTGAATCAAATTAATGAAATAAGTTTGCAGCCACAAAACCAAAATTTATATAATGAAAAGATCCGATGCCTTTTTTGTACTGTTTTTGTTGTTGATTTTTGTCCCCTTTTTTATCTCCGATAATCTCTACAACTCCTATAAGGATTTCAATAGTAATTTCCCTTTTCTTATCAGTTTCATAAAGTTTGCCATACTTGCCACACTTGGCGAGCTATTAGGTTTACGAATCCGACATGGGAAGTATTTTGAAAAAGGTTTTGGGATAATCCCACGTGCTGTAGTTTGGGGTATTCTAGGTATCAGCATCAAAATGGCTTTTATTATTTTTGGCGAAGGAGCCCCACGGATGTTGCAGGTGATGGGCGTTCATTTTTCTGTCAATCCTCCTTCAGCAATTTTGAAGCAAGATTTTTTCACGACACTTTCGGGCGTACAACTCCTATCGGCCTTTGCAGTAAGTGTTTCGATGAATGTGTTTTTTGCCCCCATTTTTATGACCTTTCATAAAATTACAGATACACACATCCTGGCGAATAATGGTTCATGGAAATGCTTGTTCAAGCCGATCCCTTTTGCAAAGATCCTTAAAGGGCTGAACTGGAAGGTCCAATGGAATTTTGTAATCATGAAAACCATCCCATTTTTTTGGATACCCGCACAAACCATCAATTTCCTATTGCCCCCTGAAGTGAGGATTCTAGTTGCGGCACTTTTGGGAATTGTGCTGGGGGTAATACTTTCGATTGCTTCGATGAAGAGCAGGGAGGATTAGGGAAATGATAGAAGGATAAAATGTGGCAATGCTTAAATGATAGAACGGAAGGGTTGCAAACCCCGATGCACGAGGGGATAGCGACCCTGGAATAGAATGAGTGAATGCAGAATTAAGCGAATGCGACAATGCTTAAATGCGACAATGATAAAATAGAGGAGTGATATCCGATACTTTTCCAGGATTGAATTAACACAACAAATCAAACCTGCCTTTCCTATGTATAGATATCTCTCATCGGATTTCTGACATCAATTTAATCATAAAACCCTTGTCGTTTCATTTTTTTTCTATCTTTGTTAATTCAATAACATTACAAAATTTACATCTAAAAATACACCTTCACATGAAAGATACGCCCATTGATTTTAACATTGTCAGCCAAAAAATAAAAGAGAGCAAACTCCCAAGTATTGGTGATGCCACCATCAGGGAAATAAAGAAGCTTGTCGATCAGATTGAGCGGGGCTCCGGAGAAAAGTTTGTTAGAATGGAAATGGGTATTCCCGGGCTTCCGCCAACAGATATTGGCGTACAGGCCCAAAAGGCAGCGTTGGACCGTGGTGTTGCAGCTATCTATCCTGATATTTTTGGCATTCCGGACTTGAAGCTTGAGATGTCGAAGTTTGTTAAGAATTTTATGAATGTGGATGTTGACCCCGAAGGATGCCTGCCAACCGTTGGCTCGATGCAGGGAAGCTATGCCTGTTTTCTAACACTCAACAGGATGTACAAAGAACGTGAAGGGACACTGTTTCTCGATCCCGGATTTCCGGTGCATAAACAGCAGCTTAAAGTAATGGGACAAGCCTGGGACTCGTTTGATGTGTATAATTACCGTGGAGAAAAGCTCAGGGAAAAACTGGAGTCTTACCTTGCAACAGGGCGTTTCTGCAGCCTGTTGTATTCCAACCCCAACAACCCCTCCTGGATTTGTTTTACCGACAAGGAATTGCAGATCATTGGAGAACTGGCCACCAAATACAACATCATTGTTATCGAAGACCTGGCTTACTTTGCCATGGATTTCCGCAAGGATTATTCAGTTCCCGGCCAGCCTCCTTACCAGCCAACTGTTGCACATTACACCGACAATTGGGTTTTGCTTATTTCCAGTTCCAAGGCATTTAGTTATGCAGGTGAACGTGTGGGGATGATGGTTATTTCGGATAAGTTGTTCGATACCACAGCTCCCGACTTGCATCGCTATTACAGATCGGACAATGTGGGTTACGCGATGATTTTTGGATCAATTTACTCATTGAGTTCCGGAACACCGCATTCGGCACAATACGCCCTTGCCGCAATTTTGAAAGCCGTCAACGAAGGCCGCCTTGATTTTCGCAAGGAGGTGTTAGAGTATGGGCATAAAGCTAAGATCATGAAAAAAATGTTCACCGATAATGGCTTTACCATTGTTTACGACAAAGATGAGGACGAACCGATTGCCGATGGATTTTACTTCACATTTGCTTATCCGGGATTATCAGGGGCTGAATTGCTCGAAAAGTTTTTGTACTACGGCATTTCTGCGATAACCCTCGATATCACCGGAAGTGAGCGCAGTGAGGGTATCCGTGCTTGTGTTTCGCTGGTTAAGAGAGAACAGTTTAATGAACTGGAAGACAGGCTGAAGAGATTTAACGAAGATCACAAATAATTCTCTGGTTTAGTTAAAAAAATAATAATTGTTTAGGTGATTGATAGATTTGCTAAAATTGAATCTTTTTCCAATTATAATGTCATTAATGGTCATTTAATGGTCATTGATAGCCATTAAATGCAAAGAAAATAACGCGCAAAGCGCAAATGACAATTAATGACAGCGAAGCTAAATGACACAATTGAAATTACTTACAAGTTGGATTCGTCTCATTCCAGTACCAGCTAAATAAATACAAAAAATATCAGGTGCAAAAAGAAGCCAAATAAATCCTCAAATGATTGAAAAACCTTTGGGGCTTACATATTCTTACTGATGGAATTTATACTCAGTAAAAATTAGTGTTTATCCATGCAAATTTCATTCATATTGAGCACGAATAGTTTTAAAAACCTTAATTTCGTGCATTCAAAAAAACTTTGAAAAACTTATAAAAATCAATATTTATGGCTAAAGTTCAAGGTGCTATAGTTGTCGATGTAGAAAAGTGTAAAGGCTGTGAAGTTTGTATTCCGGCCTGCCCTACACATGTCATCGAACTGGAAAGAAAAGTTAATGGCAAAGGATACCATTATGCATACATGGCTCATCCCGAAGCATGTACAGGTTGCTCCAATTGCGCCATTGTTTGCCCCGACGGGGTAATCTCGGTTTATAGGGTCAAAAAATCAGCATAAAATCAAAAACGAAAAAAATTCATATACAAATGGGTGAATTAAAATTAATGAAGGGAAATGAGGCCATTGCCGAAGCCGCTATCCGCGAAGGTGTGGATGCATACTTTGGTTACCCCATTACCCCTCAGTCCGAAGTGCTTGAATACCTGATGATGGAGCGGCCCGAACAGCGCACTGGCATGGTGGTATTGCAGGCCGAAAGTGAGCTTGCTGCCATCAATATGGTTTATGGTGCTGCATCGTGTGGTAAAAAAGTTTTTACCTCATCATCCAGTCCCGGAATCAGCCTATATCAGGAGGGTATTTCATACATTGCCGGCGCAGAACTTCCTTGCGTAATTGCAAACATTGTTCGTGGTGGCCCCGGTTTGGGTACGATCCAACCGTCGCAGGCCGACTATTTTCAAACGGTAAAAGGTGGTGGTCATGGCGACTATAAGCTACTTACACTGGCACCTTCGTCGGTGCAGGAAATGGCCGACTTTATCGAGTTGGGCTTTGAATTGGCGTTTAAATACCGCTCTCCAATAATGATACTTTCGGATGGTATGATCGGCCAAATGATGGAAAAGGTTGAATTGAAAGACCAAAAATCACGTTGGTCGGAAGCTGAGATAAATACATTGAATGGAACCTGGGCAACTGTAGGCAAACCTGATTCCCGCGAGCGGAACATCATCACTTCACTCGATCTGGACTCAGCGAAAATGGAACAGCACAACCATGATTTGCAGGCCAAATATCGCATGATGGAGAAAAACGAAGTCAGGTACGAAGTATTTGATACGGAAGATGCCGAATACCTGATTGTTGCTTATGGGTCAAGTGCCCGGATTGCACAGAAATCCGTTTTCCTGGCCCGACAAAAAGGCATTAAAGTTGGTTTGATGCGGCCTATAACTCTCTATCCTTTTCCTTCAAAGCCAATGGCTGAGTTAGCAAAACAAATGAAGGGAATTCTTTCGGTAGAGATGAGTGCCGGACAAATGATTGAAGACATTAAGCTTTCGGTGGAATGCAGTGTTCCGGTTGAACATTTTGGCCGCTATGGCGGAATAATCCATTCGCCCGAAGAAGTACTGGAAGCGCTTGAACAAAAAATTATCGGAGGTTAATCATGGATATTAAGGATATTGTAAAAGAAGAAAACCTGGTTTATACGAAAACCAAATGCATGACTGATAATGTACTGTCCTATTGTCCTGGTTGTGGGCACGGTACAGCGCACAGGGTCATCATGGAAGTGCTGGACGAAATGAACATTCAGGAAGATACCATTGGCGTTGCCCCTGTTGGCTGCTCGGTACTGGCCTACGATTTTATGAACATCGATATAATTCAGGCTGCACACGGCCGTGCTCCTGCAGTTGCAACCGGTGTTAAACGTACCATGCCTGAGAAATATGTTTTCACCTATCAGGGCGACGGCGACCTTGCAGCCATTGGTACAGCTGAAACTATTCATGCTTGTAACCGTGGCGAAAACATCACCATCATTTTTATCAACAATGGGATTTATGGGATGACAGGCGGACAAATGGCCCCTACCACACTTAAAGGAATGAGAACTTCTACCTCACCTTATGGCCGGGATTTACCATCAATGGGAAATCCATTAAAGATTACTGAATTGGTCGCCCAACTACCAGGGACCTATTTTGTGGCACGCCATGCAGTGCATACTCCCGCAGCGGTAAGAAAAACAAAAAAAGCAGTCCGCAAAGCCTTCGAGATACAAAAAGAAAATAAAGGGTTGACCTTCATAGAAATTGTTTCCAATTGTAACTCAGGATGGAAAATGTCACCGGTAAAATCCAATGAATGGATGGTTGAAAATATGTTCCCGTTCTACCCGATGGGTGATATTAAAGTTGATGGGGAGCTGGTTAAAAAAGACTAATTTGAAAATGTGACAATTTGATAATTTGGAGATTCATTGAGATTGCCTTGATAAATTATTACAAATTGATCGAATTGAAAGATAAAATAATAAAAATCATGACCGAAGAAATAATCATAGCAGGTTTTGGTGGACAGGGCGTTTTGTCGATGGGCAAAATCCTGGCCTATTCAGGAATTATGCAAGACCAGGAAGTAAGTTGGATGCCATCGTACGGGCCTGAAATGCGTGGCGGAACTGCCAATGTAACCGTAATTGTTAGCGACGAACGCATCAGTTCGCCCATTTTAAACTATTACGACACCGCCATTATTCTCAACCAACAGTCGATGGATAAATTTGAGGCAACGGTAAAACCCGGAGGGCTCTTGCTCTACGACCCAAATGGAATTAGTCAGCACCCAACACGGACGGACATCAACATTTACAAAATTGAAGGTGCCCGCCTGGCTGCAGAAATGGGCAACACCAAGATTTTCAATATGATTGTGCTTGGTGCCTTCCTTAAAGTTAAACCAATTGTTAAACTTGAAAATGTGATTTTGGGTCTAAAAAAATCATTGCCCGAAAGATACCACAAGCTCATCCCGATGAATGAAGCTGCACTGACCATGGGCATGGAAAATCCAATTGCAGTGTAAACGGATCAGAGATATTAAAATATTGATTTTAATTTTTAAATGGTTGTTAGCCTTCGAGGGCTAATGACCATTTTTTTTAAAGTTTTGGAGAAGAAAGGGTTGTCACAGCGCATAGAGGGATTGGACAATCAACTCTTTGATGATGAAAACGATGATGAAATAAATAAATACATTGAATCCTTATACCATCAATTGATAGAGAAAAAGCATATTGACCAGCCTTCAGCCGTGAAACATCAAAAAAATTGGAATAAATGAATTCCTTTTAAACAAGGGCTGGGAAGAAGAAAATACAGCTTTGGCCTTGACCCACCTTACCAGCCGTGCGGTGTATCCTGCCTCAAAAAACAAGAGCAGCCATTGGATCAAAGAAAACTCATCTGTTTGTGAAATTACCGGATACGATGTAAAGAAAATCACAAAATACTTGGCCTACTGGCTGGTAAATACCAACGATATCAGTATAAACAAAAGGGGATCAACCACGACTGGCGGAAGATAGTACGGATCATGAATACCCAAAAATGTGTCACACCACAGTCAAAAATAATCAAGGGTATATCATTCAAGTTCGAAAATGCCCTGGGCCTGATCCAAAGGCAACAGAAATATATGATGCCCAAAAATATAACCATGCTCCATTCACCCGAAAAAAATCCATAGTCCTCAAACCGGAAACAAAAAAATATTGACAGAGATGCTTGAGCAACAGTTACCACGCTAAGCAACGCGTGGATTCAGGATTTAAAAACATATACTTCTTCAGTGAACTGCGAACGCATTTTTTTACTTCTTGGCAAAAAAGATCCGTAATGCATATTTCTAAATATTAATAATTTACTTTTTACTATCTTCGAGGCGATGAAAACAATTGAAATTCGAACTGTAAACGTTGTTCAATATAAGCAAGCTTTAAGAGAGGGTGGATCTCTCCCTGCCATTGTAAAAGCTGATGATGATTTTAATTATGTATTAAAATTCAGAGGGGCCGGACAAGGAAAAAAAGCATTGATAGCCGAGCTTTTGGGAGCAGAATTGGCGAGAGCTATGGGTTTGAAAGTACCCGAGATTGTATTTATGAACCTTGATGATTCTTTTAGTAAAACAGAGCCTGATGAAGAAATTCAGGATTTGCTTGATTTTAGTATAGGACTTAATTTGGGAATGCACTATTTATCCAGTGCCATTACCTACGACCCTTTGGTTCCAAGAGTGGATTACCTTACTGCCTCAAAAATCGTTATTCTCGATAGCATGATTAGCAATATTGATCGAACAGCTAAAAACACCAATTTATTGATTTGGGATAGGCAAATGTGGTTGATTGATCATGGTGCTGCTTTTTATTTTCATCATAATTGGGATACCTGGAAAGATCATTTAAGCAGAACTTTTCCCTTTGTAAAAAATCATGTGCTTCTCAGAATGGCAAAGCAACTTAAAGAAGCATCTGAAGAAATTAAAAACTTGCTTACTATAAAAAAAATCGAGGAAATAGTTTCTGTAATACCAGAAGAATGGTTAGAAGATGATAGCTATTCGATAAGGACAGCTGAGATGCGAGAAGCTTATGTTGAGTTTATCTTGACTCGATTCAATAAAATTGATACCTTAGCTAAAGAAGCCGAAGATGCAAAGTAGAGTTACATACGAGTTTGCTATCATCAGGGTAGTTCCAAAGGTTGAACGGGAAGAGTTCATCAATGTTGGCGTTCTTGTTTTTTCTAAGCGAAAGAAATATCTGGGAATTAAATATTCTATCAATAATGAAAGGCTTTTGGCTTTATCAAAAACGTTGGATATTAAGCTTATTGAAGAGTATTTATTGGCTTGGGAATCTGTGTGCGGAGGAGCACCACGTGGAGGATTAATTGGGGAATTTGAATTGCCTGATCGATTCCGGTGGTTGGCCGCTGCTAAAAGTACTATTCTTCAATGTTCAGCAACCCATCCCGGATTATGTCACAATCCTGAAGATGAATTAGCCGACCTCTTTAAACGGTATGTTTTGTAACGATTTGAAGGATTTGGCTTCAATGTCATAGTTTATTAGCGTACCTCCTTTTTGGCTGTATTCAAGTAAATAGATTGTCACATCAAAATAAGTCCTCATATTTCCCTCTAGGGATTTCTCCCAAAAATAGCACCTTGTACGTCCATTTTCAAAACCTTATTGTCTCATACGATTAACCCAAATCGAATTAAAGTTCAATTAACGAGGCAGGTAATTTTTTTTCAGATGTATTTTATTCTCGTTCTAAATCAATGTTTTTCTATTTTTGGAATCTCTTTAAAGATTAACTAACTTGATAATGTGCTTGATTATTAGTAAACCACTAGTAGTCCGCATTGTTTAAACTAATAACCTGACTCAATGAGGAGGAAAACTACACTTGCTATTCTAACTGCCATCCAGCCTCTGTTTACACGCAAGCAAATTACTATCCATCAATCTCCTTTGGTTTCGCTAACTGGTGATGTTAAAGGTTGCGGGTTTTACTGAAATATTATTTAAGCTTTCGGTCATTGAAATGATCTCGCTGATCAATTAACCATTTTAATGGAGTGAAGCAAATACTATTAAAAATTAGAAAAATAGATTGTCCAAAATAAATAAAATACCATGCTGAAAAAAAACTTACTCGTATTACTTATCGTCGCATTAGTTCCTCTTGTGATGAGGGCTGATTGGATACCACTGAATAACAAAAGCACACAACAAACTCCTCCTGATGTTACATTGATTAGCAGTGACAACAGTAGCAGCGTTTTTAAAATTGATATTTCCGGTTTCGACCTGAAAAACATGGATGTTAATGGACAGGAATACCAGGTAGTAGATTTATTATCTGAATCCTTTGTTACAAAATCTGGTATGCCGGCCTTACCGTACATAGCAAAAACATTTGCCATACCCGACCAGGCTGCTGTTTCATTTGAAATCCTGGAATCGGATGCAATCCAAACTTTCCAAAATATAAACCTTGCCCCTGCAAGGGAAAGTTGGTTTGAGGGCGACCCGGAAACACCTTACATCGAAAATGCAGATGCTTATGCCGCGAATGGTATTTTCCCCAATGAATTTGTCGAAGCGGATCCCCCGGCTATATTCAGGGATTTCCGCATAGCCAGGGTATCTGTTTTCCCTGTCCGGTATAATCCGGCAAAAAAGGAATTACAGGTAACTACTTCGCTCACGGTAAAAATCAATTACGGGGCCGGGGAAATAATTAACCCAAAAACAACTCCTAAAAAGGAAATAGCACCATCTTACGGACAACTTTACAGGAGCTTTATTTTTAATTATCAAAGTGTGCTCGACGAATCTTATGGCGGCAGGGAAAACGGGCACGAACTCATGTTGTGTATTATCCCGGATGATTTTTACGACAGTTTCCAGAATTATGCCGAATGGAAACGTCAAAGCGGGATAGATATCCACATCACAAAATTCAGCGATATCAATGCCAATTCTTCCGATCCGGATATCATCAAAGATCATCTTTCTGACGCGTATTTTAACTGGGAAGTAACACCGACTTATGCTTTGCTTGTTGGTGACGCTGGTATTATCCCAACCTACACAAGTAGTGGTTATTTAGCTGAAAACATTTATGTTGAAATTGATGGCAATGATTTCTTTCCCGAGATGTTGCTTGGCCGCTTTACCAATGAGAGTGATTATGTGATGCAAGTGATGACCAATAAATTCATCAAGTACGAAAAAACTCCCTATACGGCAAGTACTGATTGGTACAAAAAAGGAATATGCTGCTCCAACGATGCCTACCCTTCACAAATTGAGACCAAACGATATGCTGCCGAACGAATGACTTTGGATGGCGGTTTTGTAGTCGATACTATGATGAGTGATCCAGGATGTACCTACAGCAATACTGATGTTGTAAATGCAATTAACGAAGGCAGGAGTTACTTAAACTACCGGGGAGAAGGCTGGACAAGCGGCTGGTGGGCAAGCTGTACGCCCTTAACCAACTCACAGGTACAAAATTTGGCAAATGGTCAGAAATTGACATTTGTTACAAGTATCGGTTGTGGTGTAGCTATGTTTGCCTCCGGCGAAAGTTTTGGGGAAACATGGATTGAACAGGGAAGCCTTTCGAGCCCAAGAGGAGCGGCTGCTTTTGTGGGGCCGGCAGGAAATACACACACTACTTACAACAATAAAATTGACAAGGGAATTTATAAGGGGATGTTTACCGAAGGGCTTAATACTGCCGGGCAGGGGCTGGAACGTGGACGACTCTACCTGTACAACGTGTATGGTACAGATCCAGATGTTGAGTATCATTACAAGATTTATTGTGTTTTGGGCGACCCCAGTATTCATATCTGGAAGGAAGTTCCACTTGATGTAACCGTGGATTATCCTGAAAGGATTACTTTCGGAACCAGCCTGGTTGATTTTACTGTTAAGCATACAGCAAGCGGCCTTCCGGTTGATAAGGCAATAGTTTGTGTTACGGGTGATGATACTTTTATTACAGGAACAACTGATGCTTCAGGTAATGTGCAGATCGAAATCTCTGCCGAAGTACTGGAAACATTTACAATTACGGTAACCGGGCCAACTGTATATCCTTTTCAGGGTACATTGGATGCGCTTCCACCCACAGGGCCCTATGTTGTGTATGATGAATTTTTATTGAATGATATTGCCGGTGGAAACGGAAACGGCGAAATGGATTTTGGTGAATCCATCATGTTATCCCTGGCAGTCAAAAATATAGGGCCCAACAATGCTACAAATATAAATGTATTGCTTTCCACTTCTGATCCCTACATTACATTCACCGATAGCCAGAACTTGTATCCCACCGTTCCATCTGGAGAAAGTGTTATGGCCACCAATGCCTATTCCTTCACAGTGGCAGACGACATGCCCGATGGACACGAAGTGACCATTGATGTTAAGGCAAACTGGTTATTCACTTCATGGAACTCTTATTTTAGGATAGTTGGGAATGCCCCGGTGCTTTCAATGGGCTTTATCACGGTTTCAGATCCGGCTGGTAACAATAACGGACTGCTCGATCCGGGCGAAACTGCCATCATATCTTTCCCGGTATCGAACACTGGTAATAGCAATTCACCTGATGCAAGTGCCATTCTTAGTTCATCATATGAATACATAACCATTAATAACGCTGTGGATAACCTTGGCCCTGTGAATATCGGGGAGCCTAACAATGCTTCATTTAGTGTCACCGTCAGTCCACTGGCTACCCTGGGTGATATGGTTGAGATGGAAGCTGAAGTGATTGCAGGAGCCTACACTGCAACGAAATCCTATTCTGCCAGCGTTGGTTATATGATTGAAGATTGGGAGAGCGGAAATTTCAGCAAGTTTCCATGGACAATGGGTGGCGGTGCCGACTGGATTATAGTATCGGAAGAACCACATGAGGGAATTTATAGCGCAAGGTCAGGAAATATTGGCGACTCCCAAACCAGTGAACTTGAAATAACAATTGCTGTTACAGGTGATGGGGAAATAAGTTTCTTTAAAAAGGTATCAACTGAAAATAATTACGATTTTCTAAGATTTTTTATTGATGGTACCATGGTAGATCAATGGTCAGGAAATCATGACTGGAGCGAGGAAAGCTACCTGGTTTCTCCGGGCCTTCATACTTTTGTATGGCAATACTATAAAGATAATTCAGTTAATTCCGGGGAAGATTGTGTGTGGATTGACTATATTATTTTCCCTTCACCAGAACCACCTGTAATACCTCCTTATGAAACAACATTTGAAGAATCAGGAAGTAAACCGGAAGGATGGTACAATGACGTTGGAGATGATTTTGACTGGACCGTACTTTCGGGACCAACTCCTACAAGGGCACAATATGGAACAACAGGGCCGTTGGGAGATCATACAACAGGAAGCGGATACTATATGTATACCGAATCCTCCAGTCCTAACTTCCCGGATAAACGTGCCGACCTGATATCACCTACATTCGACCTGTCTGATCTTGGCGATGTAGAAGTGAAATTCTGGTATCACATGTTCAATAATTCATCCGGCTCGCCTATAATGGGTGATCTCCACCTGGATATTTTACACAACAATGTCTGGATCGAGGATGTGATGACTCCCATTACAGGAAACCAGGGAGATCAATGGCATGAACAAGTAGTTGATCTATCTGCTTATGATGGGGAAATTATTGAACTTAGATTTAGGGGTGTCACTGCGGGATATGCCAGCGATATTTGTATCGATGATTTTTCTGTTGATGGAACCCAACTTGCCACAGGTATGTTGCTTGATTTAACAGCATTTCTTGAAGGGCCGTGCACCGGAACTGAAATGTCAACCTTCCTTTGCGCGTGCAGTTCCATTCCATTGGCCCAACCCTTTTTCGCACCTCCCTGGAATTATGAAGGAAATGAGTGGGTAACCGTAATGCCGGGCAATGCGGTAGATTGGGTACTGGTAGAACTCAGGGATGCTACTTCAGCTGTCGAAGCCGTGCCGGCTACAACCGTTGCCAGGCAAGCTGGATTGATATTAAGCGATGGAAGTATTGTAGCAACAGATGGATCTTCGCTCGTAAACTTTAACAACACAATTGTGAATAATCTGTTTGCTGTTGTTCATCATCGCAATCATCTGGCCATCATGTCAGCAAATGCACTTACCCTTTCCGGGGATATGTATATTTATGATTTTACAAGTGCATCAGAACAGGCTTACGGAAACGGCGCACAAAAGCAATTGTATGAAAACCTTTGGGGAATGATGAGTGGCGATTGCGATGCAAATGGAACCGTTGAAAATGAAGACATCTTTCCAGGATGGGAAGAAGATGCAGGAAAAGCAGGTTATTTACCTGCTGATATGAACCTCGACCAGCAGGTGGACAACAAGGACAAGAATATTTATTGGTTGCCAAACAATGGGAAAGAAACGAAGGTGCCGCAGTAGGTTTTAGGAACTGGCATCTGACCTGAGCAATTCATGAAAATTTAAAAAAGTTTATTGCTAATATCCGGTTAAAAAATTTAGAATTGCATAAAACCCACTGAATGTGCAACCCTGCCTCGCGGCAAGGCGGGCTCTACGAGGTATTGTAAATTTGGAGGTAACTTTTTTACTACAATACTAAATCGCCCACGGCGAACCCGCTTCGCAGCGAGGCGAGTTCCGCGTAGCGGATAAAGTATTGTAGAGTAAGAGTTTAAAGTTTAATTTTTTCCACGTAGTGGATTAACAAATTTTGGAGGGATACCAATGAAGGCTTATTAATAATTTGAAGACTTTTTCAAATATTCACGGGGTTATCAAATGACATATTTCAATCCCCGCCTTAACTCGCCTCGCTGCGAAGCGGGAAGACGGGGCTATAGATCCAACGAAATAATTTATTCATGAATTAGTCAGGCTCAAAAAATTAGGAAGTTAAATAATAGAAAGTAAGCTGAATTATTATGAGAATTTCATTGATGAATATATTTAAACTACACACAACATCAATTCATGGCACACAGCCGGTTAGCGGTCATCTGGAAGAATCATTGAAAAAGGAAACATTCATACGGACTCCCTTCGATCGTACGTATTACTACAAATCTTACTGCAAGTGAACGGCTGCGGGCCATATTTGTGGAACATTGTTGCACAAGCTTAACCCGCCCACATTAAGCACATTTGGTTTTTGCCAATGCATCAAAAATCAGCCCGATAAAAACCAAAAGAGCTTAATCTTGCAATCGTACTTAAAGAAGGAATATTTAGATATAATTTGAGAACAATACCTAAAATAGGTATCTTTGTCCAAAACATACTAAAATTGACAACTGCTGACCACATAAAGAAACTGCTATCTTTTGAGGAGTATTCATTCTCTGTAGATGAGATTAGAAGATGTACCGGAAAAAGCAATATCTCCATAAAAAGGGAGCTCGACCGCTTGACGGAAAAAGGAGAGATAGTAAACCTTAGAAAAGGATTCTATCTAATAATAACTCCAAGATACTCATCAGTACAAAAATTACCAATTCAACTTTATGTAGAGAAGCTTTTCAAATATTTGAACAGTAACTATTATGTAGCTCTTTTTTCTGCTGCAAAATTCCATGGTGCAAGCCATCAACAAGTCCAAAAAGACTACATAATAACAGAGAGGCCAAAGTATAACGATATCTCAAAAAACGAGATTGATATTCGTTTTTTCACAACAAGTAACTGGACTGACGAAAATATCCAATTAAAGAAATCCGATGCAGGAATCTACAAGGTTTCAAGCCCTGCTTTGACTATTGTTGACCTAATTCATCATCAAACAAAGCTAGGGGGTATTAATAGAATGCTTTCAGTTATTGAAGAATTAACTGAAGAACTAAAAGAAAAAGATTTAGTTGAACTTTTAAGTTGGTATCCGAATAAAAGCACATTGCAAAGGCTAGGATTTTTACTTGAAAAACTAGAACTTAATGAAGGGTTTCAGGAGATGATATTTATAAAATTGAAGTCAACTAAAATTTTTCCGGTGTTGCTAAGTCCAAAATCAAACGAAAAACCTGGAGCTGTTAGTAATAGGTGGAAGATTGCTGTTAATATAAAATTAGAAAGCGATTTATGATTCCAAGGCCATACATAGCAAAATGGCAACAACATGCACCATGGAAAGATTTTGCACAAGTTGAACAGGATTTAGTAATTTCCAGGGCTTTAATCGAGATTTTTTCAGATGAATTTCTCCGGGAAAATCTTGCGTTTAGGGGTGGAACAGCTTTACACAAATTATATCTCAATCCTGCCCCCAGATATTCAGAGGATATAGATTTGGTTCAAATAAAACCAGGTCCAATAAAACCAATAATGCAACGAATTGGAGAGGTAGTAGCATTTTTTGAAGAACCAAGAAGAACACAGCTTCGTGGACATGGAGCAAAAGCCTTATATCGATTCACTTCGGAATATGAAGAAATAAGAATGCGACTTAAACTGGAAATCAATTGCAAGGAACATTTTAATGTGCTGGATTTGTTTGATTTCCCTTTTTCGATAAAAAGTGACTGGTTTACTGGAAATGCAAAAATTAGGACATACAATATCAATGAGCTTTTGGGTACAAAATTAAGAGCACTTTATCAACGAAGTAAAGGTAGGGATTTGTTTGATTTGAATTATTCTCGTTTACACTTAGAATTGGACTATGATAAAATAATTCAGTGCTTTAAAGAATACACAACTTTTGCGACAGGGAATAGACCTCCAAGTAAAAGGGAATTCTTTATGAATATTGAAGAAAAAGAAAATGATCCTGGTTTTACAGGCGATATGGAAGCTTTGTTAAGGTCAGGAGTTGAATATAATCAAGAAGCTGCATTTGTGTGGCTTAAGAATGAACTGTTAGAAAGATTTTAAATGATAGATAAAATGAAATATATGAACTGCCTGATGAATTCTCGCCAGTTTCAATCTTATGCAAAATCACAAGCTACTAAATCAAGCAAACAATTAACAACCATGAAAACGTATATAAAATTCAGAACTAAATTAAAACCAACGCTCCTAACGCTCTTGTTGCTCGTAATTAATTTATCTCTATTAGCAGATGAAAAACAAAAGCACCCAGATAATCTGGGCGACACAGGTTTTA
>CAZBDF010000005.1:0-28222 GCA_964490385.1 uncultured Lentimicrobiaceae bacterium
TATGAAAATGATAATCTGATGAAAGGAGAGTTAAAGAGGAAAATAAAATAAATGGTACGAAGAAGTGAAATACAGATTTAACACCACATCTTCCAAGTCTTATCTCTCAAAACCCAGAATAGGAAATGTGCAACGTAAAACTCAAAACGCTTTTCTTGCTACACTGCAATATTTTGCTGCATGTATGCTTTGGCAGGGCGGACAGCCGTAAATTGTTGAAAGCGCAACTCACGTTTATACCCGGCTAACAGGTCGTCCACCACATCCGAAACGTGATTAATTTCAGTTGCCATCCAGGCATTTGCGCCGGCAAAAGCAAAACCTTCTTTCATGTTGCCGGTTGCTGAATTATACAAGGCCTTCGCTATACAATACGGAGCTTCTCTAAAATTGCAACCCGAAAGGCACTTCCATGGACATTTAAAGGGTTTGGCCTGACCATCCTGGATTTGCTGAACGAATTCGTTTTTCACGACACGTCCGGGTAAGCCCACCGGGCTATCAATGATCACAACATCCTCAGGATTTGCATTCAGGTAGCTTTCTTTATATTCGATTGAAGCATCGCATTCATGGGTCGTTACAAAGCGGGTCCCAATCTTAACTGCACTGGCACCGGCTTTCATAATTTCGTACATATCTTTGCCGCTATGTACGCCTCCTCCGGCAATTACAGGCAACGTTTTTCCAAAAGCTACTTCATAAGGTCGGATAGCAGCTACAGTTTCTTCAACAAGTTGGCTAAGAGGAACACGGTTCTCATCCAAATTTTCTTTCTTAAAACCCAGATGTCCGCCGGCCATGGGTCCTTCTACCACAACGGCATCAGGAATGAATTTGTATTTATTCGCCCAGTAGCGAAAAATCACGCTGGCTGCTTTGGCTGAAGATACTTTTGGGACAATCTTGGTGTTGTGCCCATCAAGTCCGGCATCAGAAATAATTTGAGGGATTTTTAGAGGTAGTCCGGCTCCAATAAAGATAACATCAATTTTTTCTTCGATAGCAACTTTAATCAACTCTTCATGGTCAGTTAATGCCATCATTATGTTTACACCTAAAACGCCATTGGTCATGCTCCTGGCTTTTCTTATCTCAGCCCTGAGGGCCCGTTTATTGGCCTCATGGAATTTTTTCATATAGTTTGGATCGGTCATACCAATGGCTGCTGCCGATATCACCCCAATTCCACCTTCGTTGGCAACAGCTGCTGCCAAACCTGATAATGAAACTGCTACACCCATTCCTCCTTGTACAATAGGTAGTTTTACTTTGAGGTCTCCAATATGTAATGATTGCATAGTCATGTTTTTATTTGAAGGGCAAAAATAGAGTGGCGAAACTTGATAAATGTAGAATAGGGATGAAGGCGGATCAAATAGTTTTAAAATAACCTTTTAGGGGCGAAAATCGCAAATACAGGGGTTAAAAATTGCAACAAGGGGCTGGGATCAGATCAATTCCCTCAGCTTTTCAGTATAATTTTTAGATACAGGTACCGGGAATTCCACATTTTCGAAGAACAATCGATAGCCTTGGGAACTGCCTTCGATTTTATCGATATGTTTGATGTTGGCAACATATGACCTGTGACACTTAAAAATAAACTTTTGGTCTTTCAGTATTTCTTCAGCTTTGGTCAGGCTATATCTAACCATCTGACTTTTTACGGACTGTCCTTCTATCCAAAATATTTCGATGTAATTGTTGGCAGAGCGTATTAAAAGGATAAGGTTTGCCTTGATGGACAGATTGTCTTTTTGGTAGTCCGACTCAAAATGCACAAGTTTATCAGGGTGCATTTTGTTTTCCTGTAGTTTTTCATTCAGTTCATTGGCCGACTTTAGGTGTGTTCGTAGCAGGCGATTTCGATTAAAGGTGATGAGCACCGATATTGGGACAATGGCTATAAGTATCAATTTGATAACCATATCAAACCCGAATTCCATCACACCTAAAGCTTTGTAGTAAAGAAAATAACCAAGGCTCACAGTAAAAAGAATCCATATATCCCAAAAGATTTCTTTCTTCACATTCCATGACAATCCGTTGAGTATTTTAGGAAAGAGGCTGGGAAGGATCAACAGGTTAAGGCTTAAGGACAAAAAAGTAATAACACCCATTCCGATGACAAGGAAGTACTTATCGCGTGTGGCCAGTGCATCGATCTGCAACGGTTGAAAAAGAAATAAAAACGCAAATACCCCGGTGCTGATGAAAAAGATAACTTTGGTATTTTGCTTTAAATCATCGTTAAACGGATACGGCTTTTTGAGGAAATCGAGCATAAAAATTTATCGCTTCAAATGAAATTTAATATAAAAGTACTAAACTTTACCTGAACTAAAAGTTTCGGTTAATAAATTCCCTGATAATATGAGGGCGGGATTCGAAGAGAAGCTTTACTTGTTGAAGCGTTCGGAAGATTATCATTCTCTAAACTGGTATACTTTTGATACAATTATACTTTTGATACAATTATTAAGAAATGGTCTCTTCTAATTTGAAATAAGTGGGTTTGAGTTTTAACCTAAAGTCTCAGAAAGCAAAGCTTGATTATCTGGCTTCAAGTCGTGCAAGGTAACGCTCTCGTGCCTCTTCCGGATCAGCACCCGGGTCTATATAAATCCTTGTCCTTACATCTATTATCACTTCCTGCATCTTCGATAAATCCGGGGTTTTAAAGGTTATTTGCTTTTTATCTAAAGCCATTCTGCTTTTTTTACTCATGGTAGCTTTTATTAGTTTGCTGGTATTTGGGTTGTTTCAGTACTGAATTAGAAAAATCAGTAATACAATAACGTATGATTATCAATAAAGTATAAAAGTAATGCAAATAGTTTACCTGGCCAAATTGAATTGCAATTGGGAGAGGTCTTTGAGGTGCAATTGTTCAATTGTCTAAAGAGCATCCTTTTCTTGTTTAATAGTCATTGATGGTCATTGGTTGTCATTTGTAGTCATTGATGGTTATTGTAGGTTATTTGTAGTTATTTATTGTCATTTACAGTTATTGATGGTAATTGAAGCCCTCATAAATAAAAGTAAAGCTTAATGACCATATAAAAACGTGAAGTAAATAACAATCAATCACAATGCTACTAAATGACACAAATATACCGGGATTAGAAAATCACCTCTACTTTTAACTTTTCACCTGCCTATCTCAAAATAAATGGGACTATGGCTGCAATGACACCTGTGAAAATCACCACCATGATAAAAAGGTTGTACCTCATGTTGTAATTTCCCAGTAGCGACATGTCGTAATATTTGTCAACATCCTGGTCTTTGTACATCTGTATTAGCCCGGCCAGCAGTTTCTCCCTGGTTTGCTTTCCTTTCATCAGGCCTATAACCACAACCAGATTGACGAGAACAATCAGGCAGACAAATACAAACATTACAACCAGCATCGCATTGTCGGTCCGCGAATTTTCCGACATGCCGGAATTCACCGCCAAGGTGATGAGATTGAGCAGGATGGCGGTAAGAATAAAGATAATATCGGTGCGGGTATTTTGCTGCAACTCCGATGTAATGTGCTTGTGAACATGTTCAATCATTTTAGCGTCCTCCAAATTAATTTTGTTTTTCGTAAATGTTTACCAAATATACGACTTTTTTTGTGACCTTATTTACAGGTCATTATCCCGACAAAAAATAGAATTAAAAAAATGCTTGTTGATACCATGCTGAATTTTTGATTGGAGTTTCTTGTTATTTTCATGATTGAAGTTTTTTATTGTTTGTTAATTACAGAAGGTAATTATAAGCTAGTGTTAAGTTATTCATATTTTAACGCTTGAAAGTACTCCGCACGTTCCAAGGTCAAGCCTCTGACTTTCAAGCGTGCGAAGCACCTTGAAAAGTCTATTAACAATTCGCTAATTTTATCTTAACTTAACACTAGTCTTTAATACAGCGCACAGAAAAAGCTGCCACATTATCACCTAAATTCCTGCGAATGTTACTCTGGTTATAATCCATGTTGCGGAAATACTTTTGTGGATATTTCGAACTCCAGAAATACGCTTTATATCCTCCACCCCAAAAGGCATTCTGAACAAAATATCCCGCTGGCTGTGCACTAAAACCAAAAGCATCAGTAGCTCCGGTATTTGGGGGTTCCCAGAGTGAAGTCCCTGTTTGTTTCAGGTTTCCACCTGCATCACTACCTCTCCAACCATTGTCTCCCCAAACTGGGTTTCCTATACCATATTCGCTATCAATGGTACCTTCCAATATTTGCCAATCAAGATCATCCGGAATATGCCATCTGTTCGGGCAAATTCCCTGCCCAGCAGGTTGGTTGGTATATTGCATCATTTCTTTCCATTTGTATAATCCACCTAAAAGATCACAGAGCTCTTCGTTATTATTAAAGCAGTATTTTTCGATGGTATCGTTATTAGCCTGGGGATGGCTTGAGGTGATCATTATTCCGACATTCATGTTTTCCTTTATCCAGCACTGCCCAAAAACCTGGATGGTATGATACCACTGATTTTCAAAAAGCAAAGAATCAATTCCCGGAAGTAAAATTGAGGTTCAGGTTTTATCTGAAGGTGAATCACCTAAAAATTACTTGAGCGATGAAAGCGGAAGTATAAATTTGAAAACCGATGAACGTGTTTTAAAAATGGTTGTCAGTGCACCGTATTATAAAACGGACACGGTTACCCGCACCATGAAAAACTTTGACATTGACCAAAAGATCAGTCTCCAGGCCAACGATTACGCACTGATTATCCATTACTTTTCGGTGATGAATGTAGATGATTGGCAAAAACGTCGCAAATACCTGGGAGAAATCATTGATGATGACGCCATCATTTACCAGGTGCTGAATGATGAAAGGGCTTCGGGGATGGAAATCTATAACAAGGAAGAGTTTATCAATAAATTGACCATGCCAACCGGAAGTTTAAAACACATCGAAATTCTGGACACCAAATTTAAAGATAACAAAATAATGGTTTTGAGGTTCAGGGTTAACCCGGATAAATAAATGAGTAAATATTTAAAAGCAAAGCTATCAGACAGTTGCCAGCTTTCTAATTTGAAGCAAGAATTTTTATAGCTTGACATTGTTAGAAATAATTTATCTGAACTGTCTGACAGCTAAAACGCTAAAACATTCAAAAATGACATATCGCAGTAAATGACAAAATATCTGAAAATAGCAATTCTTATTCTTGTGATCTTCGTGATTTACGCACCATCATGCGTGGACGAAGATGCCCGGGCGATGCGTGATGATGACATACTAACTGAAGCCAGAAACGATGTTCGTGTAGAATTTGAAACAGATTATTTATCGGAAGTTTCCTTGTTTGCATACGAATCTACAGCCAAACAAAAACTTTCCGATTTTATCGATTACCTCCATATACTTGCCGATACATCACTTAATATGTCTTTCAGGCTTAAAGCCGGCGAGATGATACAAAGTACCTTCCTTTCCAAAAATGTAAATGTACAACTCTGTCAACCTGGTGATAAGCAACCGAAGAAATTGGATATTCAAAAGCTGGTCGAAAAGGGCTTGAAGAATGAATTGTCATTTCGTGATTTTTCAATTGGGACAATCCATGTGATGCTGCCACTTCAACGCGCTGGAGATGTTGTTTATAAAGGAAGTCTGAGTTTTTCTAAAAATTTCATTATCCCCGATCCATCCGGGCAAAAATCAAATTCTATCAGTAATAATGCTGATATTTTTCTCATCAAGGAAGATAAGATTTTTGGGACAGATACACTTCGGGTTTGGAGTGTGAAATTGGGTGAAATTTTAGTCACCCCGGTTAATGAAGTCACCCCGTGAATCGCCACTTAACAAAAGACCATAATTTAGAAAGTATTGCACTACCTTTTGAGAGAATTCACGGGGTGACTAATTCTGTTCATTTGAACAATTTGAATAATCCATTGTTATTTAACTTCGGATAATTTGGTAATTCAAACTTCAAAGCTATGAAACAACTTATTACTTCTGTTCTTTTACTCACCTTTTCAATTTCAGTTTACAGCCAGCAATTTTCATGGGCTAAATCCTACGAAATCATTAATTGCAACGAAGTCGCGGCCATGTCCGTTGATGCTGATGGCAACATTATCATTGCCGGAGTACACAATGCACCTGCTTCTGTTCCATACCAGGGGAATGCCTACATACAGAAGACTGACCAGGCCGGTGAAGTTTTATGGAATGAATATTTGATGGGCAATATCATTGTTGGCGATATGGCAGCGGTGGGAAATAATGTATTGATTATTGGACAATCCAATGGGCCATTTACTTATCAGGATGTAGAATATGGTTCGGGCCCGTATTTTATGTTTGCGATGATGATTGACGCCAATGGGAATTACCTGTGGCATTTTACTGATGAAGCGAAATATGGCGTATATTCAAACATCTCTGTTGGAAACACCGAAAATATTGCATTACACATTCGCAATCAATCCAACCTCGGTGATTGGATACTGATTATTGATGAAGATGGGAACACCCTTAATTCAAAGCTTCTGTCACCAAACAACACGCTTGCCATCGACATTGCCTATTACAATGACAGAGTTTATATAAATGGTGGCTACAATGGGCAGACCAGTGTAACTATTGATACTATTGAAATCGTGCAACCTCCCGTCGAGCATTCCGTTTTTGTGCTGGCGCTGGATGAAAACCTTGTGGCAACATGGGTTTCGGAGGACACCACAATCAACAACCGCGATGGACGGATTGTAGCCAATGAAGCTGGTATCTTTTCTTACCAGGATGTACTCAGGGCTCCTTTTACAGTTGTCAACATGATAAAGAAATTCGATTTTGAAGGGCAATTATTGACCGAGGTTGAAGCACCGTTTTTCACTACCGCTACAACCCCATACCCTGATATGGCCGCTACTCCATCGATGGTGGCATTGTTCACTAAAAACAGCTTTAATTCCGATAGCCACAAAGTGATGCTTTTCGACCATGACCTGAATGTCTTATCCGAAAAGGCGATTGATGGAGCATCCTCCCACTACTCAGGCCAAATTGCCAATTATGGTGATGATGTTTTTGTAGCCCAGGTATTCTCAGGTGACCTTAATTTTAACAACGAACTTACACTGGCCTATCCCGGCGGAACAGGGAATTTTCCATATATCGCCGAAATTGCTTCACCGGAGATGACGGGCATTTCCAATGAAGTTGATGAAACAAGCAACCTTTCAGTTTACCCAAATCCTGCAGATAAAATGATTACCATCAGCAATGATAAAAAACAAGTTATTGGTGGAAGCTTTTCGATTTGTGATTTAAAAGGAAATGTTGTTAAAGGTGGAATGCTAAATCAAAATTCAACTACAATTGATGTGAGTCGGTTGCCAGCCGGGGTATATGTTTTGAAAGCAGTTATGGTTGATGGGAGCAGCCTGCAGGAAAAGATATTTGTGAGGTAAGGACACTCAAGTGTTTTACTTGTAGGTTGACTTCTTTATGGAATAAGTTTCCTATATTAATTTCAATCTGTAGCGATTTTGGACTAAAGTCCAGTAGCGTACTAATTATGAATTACTCCGGGCTTAAGCCCGGAGTAAGTCAAACTAATGAATCTTGGGGCTTTAGCCCAAATTAGGTTATATTTTACTCACCTGATAGAGGACAGGTTCAGCCTTTCCGATATCATCAACCTACCCAACATTTTTCTTTTACCTACTTTTGTTGCAAACTCAATTTTATTATGCCCAAACAAAAGAAACTCTTCCTCCTCGATGCAATGGCGCTTATCTACAGGGCCTTTTATGCACTCAATAAAAACCCCCAAGTCAACTCAAAAGGATTGAATACTTCAGCCATTGTAGGTTTTGCCAATACTTTGTTTGAACTTATCCGTAGCGAACAGCCCACGCATCTGGGTGTGGCTACCGACACCCAAGCTCCAACTTTCCGCCACGAAGGTTTTGCCGAATACAAGGCCAACCGGCAGGCCATGCCCGAAGATATCTCCAAAGCAATCCCTTACATTTATAAATTGATTGAGGGCTTTAACATCCCCTTGCTTTTTGTAGAGGGTTACGAAGCTGACGATGTGATTGGGACTTTGGCAAAGCAGGCCGAAAAGGATGATTTTACCACTTATATGATGACCCCCGACAAAGATTTTGGTCAGCTCATTAGCGAAAATATTTTTATGTACAAGCCGGCGCGTTTCGGCAATAAAGCCGAAATTCTGGGTGTAAAAGAGATTTGCGAAAAATTCAGCATCCAGCGGCCTGAGCAGGTGATTGATATTTTGGGATTGTGGGGCGATGCCTCCGATAATATCCCGGGTATTCCGGGCATTGGCGAGAAACGTGCCAAAGAGTTGGTTGGTGCATACGGAAGTATTGAAGGGGTGATTGCCAACGTTGACAAGTTGAAGGGCAAGATGGCCGAAAATGTGAAGGAGTTTGCTGCCCAGGGCCTTGAATCGAAGGGGCTGGCCACCATCGTATTAGATGTTCCTATTCCATTTGAACCCGACCAATTGAAATTGTGCGAACCAAATATGGATGCACTCCGGGAATTGTTCACCGAGTTGGAGTTCAAAACTTTTGGCAACAGGGTGTTTAGTTATTACCATGAAAAAGGCTTGTCTGTAGGCCCGGTAGTTGAAGTAGCCCCAACAGGGCAACAGGATATGTTCAGTCAGGCAGGGGTAGAGTTCGAAAGCTTAAAAACCATCGAAAATACAAAGCACAATTATTACCTCCTCGATACTGAAGATAAGAGAAAGAAACTGATATCAGATATAAAAAATAACAAAACATTTTGTTTCGATACGGAAACTACCGGCATCGATGCCAACAACTCGGAAATGGTTGGAATTTCTTTTTCAACAAAGGCAGGAGAGGCTTATTACCTTCCACTGTCGGACAACTACAATGAAGCCACAAAAATAGTCTCAGAGTTTAAAGAAGTATTTGAAGACAGCAATATCGAAAAGACCGGCCAAAACCTCAAGTTTGACATTTCCATTTTGAAATGGTATGATGTGGAAGTAAAAGGGAAATTATTCGACACGATGCTTGCCCATTATTTACTTGAACCTGACCAACGGCACAACATGGATTTTCTGGCAGAAAAATTCTTGAATTACAAACCCATCAGTTATGATGAGTTGACCGAAAAAAAAGGAGGCAAGCAACTAAATATGCGCCAGGTGCAACAATCCAAACTGGATGATGTGGTGAATTACGCTGCCGAGGATGCTGACATCACCCTTCAATTGCGCGAAAAGCTGGAGCCCATGCTCGACGAAAGCAAGGTGCGGAAGTTGTTTGATGAAATTGAAGTTCCACTGGTTCCGGTGCTTGGGGCGATGGAAGCCGAAGGTGTAAAACTCGATACTGATGCGCTTAAAGAATCTTCCAAACAACTTGCGGGAGAGATAGCTGTTGTGGAGAAAGAGATCCATGAAATGGCCGGCGAGGTTTTTAATATTGGTTCGCCCAAACAACTGGGGATTATCCTTTTCGAAAAATTGGTGATAACCGATAAACCCAAACGAACAAAGACCAAACAATATTCAACTGGTGAAGATGTTTTGAGCCGTCTCGAAAACAAACATCCCATTGTTTCAAAGATCCTGGATTACCGCTCACTCGCCAAACTTAAATCTACTTATGTCGATGCCCTGCCTGCACTCATCAATCCACGCGATGGAAGGCTGCACACCAACTACAACCAGGCAGTAGCTGCAACGGGCAGGCTGAGTTCCAATAATCCGAACCTGCAAAATATTCCCATTCGTACCGAAAAGGGCCGCGAAATCCGCAAAGCTTTCATTCCCCGTAACGAGGATTATACTTTGCTGGCTGCTGATTATTCTCAAATCGAATTGCGTATCATCGCCGAATTGAGTCAGGACGAAGCGATGATGGATGCCTTCATTAAGGGGATAGATATTCATACTGCAACGGCAGCAAGAGTATATGGTGTTGGTGTGGATGAAGTTACTAAAGATCTGCGCCGAAATGCCAAGACCGTGAATTTTGGGATTGTTTACGGCATTTCAGCTTTTGGGCTTTCAGAGCGGTTGAACATTCCCCGTTATGAGGCACGTGATATTATCGAACAATATTTCGCCCAGTATCCCGGGGTAAAAAAATATATGGAGCAAAACATTCAGTTTGCGCGAGATCATGGATATGTAGAAACCATGATGGGCCGCCGCCGTTATTTAAGGGACATCAATTCGAGCAACCACACCATCCGAAGCTTTGCCGAACGCAACGCTATCAATGCGCCCATCCAGGGTTCATCTGCCGACATGATTAAAATTGCCATGATCAATATTTTTAATGAAATGTCGGAGAGAAAAATGAAGTCCAAAATGATCATGCAAGTGCATGATGAATTGGTGTTTGATGCCCATAAAGATGAGTTGGAAATATTGAAACCATTGGTGGAAGAAGGAATGAAAAATGCCATCAAATTGGAGGTGCCGGTAGTGGTGGACATGAATACGGGCAGCAACTGGTTGGAGGCGCATTAACGGCTCCGCTAATCCTTCCGAAGTCTGCACGGGATTAGAAAGAATTGATATTGTCGAATCATATTATCACAATTAATAAATACACGCATTAGACTTCGGAAGGGATTAGTAGATATTGGAGATTATCATTATCAACAGTTTTTACTTTCTGGAGGCATCATCATTTTTTGTCTATTTTTAAAATAACAAAAAGACTTCAATGGACTGACTTCAACCAGGCAATTTCTACCACATCTTCCATCGAGGAAAAGACCGTGAAAATATTTTCAGGGAACAAAGAAACTACGACTTCTTTTACCGCAGATTTTTATACTACACTAAGCAGTATTTTGAAATTTACGCTTATTGTTTGATGTCTAATCATTATCATTTTGTTATCCGTGTTAAAGAAATTCCCTCATCGGATGAATCAGTCAGTTCCAATTTGCAAGCGCACGAAAAGGCAATAAAGAATTTTCTTATCTCCTATTCAAAAAGCTTCAATAAATGGTAAAGCATGAGGAAGTATTGAAGCTGTTTGGTGGCAGGAAAAATTTTATCGACTTTCATCAACAAGCAACCAATAGGTTGAAGGATATGGATGGCTCTTTCGAGATAGAATAGTCCTTTCCTCCACTATTCTTTTCCTCCCCTTACATTTTCATACTATATTCCGTTTCTTTCTTTGCATAAAATGAATTACAATATTTTTGCTGTTAATTTTTTAACAGGAAATTATAACGGAACTACTCTAACTACAATACCAGGACGATTATGTATAAAATCAATGCGCATCCAATACTCGATGTACCTCAGGTTGAAAAGGTTGAATTTAAATTCAACGGTCAGAATATTGAAGGTGAAAAAGGATTTACCATAGCTGCGGCTTTGCACCAGGCCGGATTTCCGGTACATAGTCATAGTCTGCGAAACCGTAACCGCTCGCTTGAATGTGGAATAGGTAAATGTGGTGCTTGCGAAATGCTGGTTGATGGAAAGATAAAAAGGATTTGTATTACCAAGGTGGATGGTGTTGAAGAAATCAGGGAGATTCCAAAAGATTATACGCCGGTACAGGAAAAGGTAAATCCAGACAATTCGATTAAGGTTTATAAAACACAGGTCGCTATTGTTGGCGCCGGCCCTGCCGGTTTAGCTTGCCGTGAGGAGTTGAATAAACACGACGTACACAATATTGTTATCGACAACAATGATAAAATTGGCGGGCAGTTCCTGATGCAAACCCACCAGTTTTTCTTTTTCGAAAAGGAAAAGAAGTTTGGTGGCATGCGTGGTTTTGATATTGCCGAAACCCTTGCCGGGGAAGACCATACCGGTATTTTTCTTGATTCTTCGGTTTGGGATATCCTGGACGGGAAACGCCTTGCAGTAAAAAATATCAGCACCGAAGAGATTTACTACATCGATGCCGAATTCCTTGTGGTAGCATCTGGAGCTGTTCCCTTTATGCCTACTTTCGAGAATGACGACCTTCCCGGTGTTTTTACAGCAGCTGTGGTTCAAAAAATGATGAACAATGAGTTAACCTTGTTAGGCAAAAATGTACTGACTGTTGGCGCCGGAAACATTGGATACCTTACTTCTTATCAATTGATGCAGGGTGGTGCTAAAGTAAAAGCTATAGTTGAAGCTCAAGCACATGAGGGAGGTTTTCCTGTTCAGGCCAATAGGGTGAGGCGTTTGGGTATCCCGATTATGACTTCCAAGATTTTGCTCAAAGCAATACCAAATAAAGACAATACAGGCATTGTGGGTGCTGTGGTTGCCGATTGCGAAAATTTCAAACCCATCCCGGGAACTGAACAGGTAATTGACGGCATTGATGCAATCAATATCTGCACAGGTCTTGTTGCCGACGACCAATTGCTGATTAAAGGAAAAGAACTCTTTGGCCGGAATGTTTACGGTGCCGGCGATGCCATTCGTATTGGTGAAGGAACAAGTGCCGTATTGCGTGGTCAGCAAGTTGCTTTCGAGATACTCGAAGATATGGGCGTTCATTACAAGTACGACGACTACCTTGCTGTTTCAAAAGAATACATCGACTCGCAGCAGCACCCAACGCGCGTAATCGAAGGGCCGCATTTGCCAACAAAAGTGCGGATGACTGAAAAGCCTTTTGTGCTTATCGATTGTTTGTACGGCTTTGCATGTAATCCCTGTGAGTTTTCGTGCCCACACGGAGCAATCACAAAAACTTCGACAAGCACAGTGCCCGAACTTGATTTTGATAAATGCATCGGTTGTATGCAATGCGTGTATCAATGTCCTGGACTGGCTATTTTTGGTTACAACCTGAAAAAAGACTGGCTCTTCCTGCCCATCGAATATGAAGCAGAAGAAAAGGCTGAAGTATTCCTTGTTGACAATGATGGAAAAAAATTGGGTGAAGGGATCATCGAGAAAATCCTGAAGAAGCCCAATAAAACAAACGTTGCCAGGGTGAAATCCTTGGATGTCCATGGTGAGAATTTGATGAATGTGCGCGGATTTATTGTAAAGGATAGTTATCCTGAAAAGGTTGAGCTGAAACCCAATGTCGGCGAAATAAATGCCGAAACCTATGTTTGCCATTGCGACGATGTGAAGCTGGACGAGATCATGGATGTGATTGGCGATCGTAAATTTATTTCGGTGGATGAAGTAAAGCATACTACCCGCCTTGGAATGGGTGCCTGTCGAGGTAAACGTTGTATCAAACGCCTGAAGCAAACCCTTGCCGGAACTGGAATTTCAATTGTTGGTGAACCTACACCACGAGGCCCACTTTCAAACCAGGTGTCGATGGGTGAACTGTACCCAAAGAAGGTTCACGAAAAGATCATTACCCATGTAAATGGCACATCACCCAAAAGAATCAATGTGAAATCACTTGTTGCCGGTGGTGGTATTGGCGGAAGTGCACTGTTCCGTTACCTTGCTGAGGAAGGAATGAAACCACTGTTAATCAACTTCGGCCGTGGGGCATCATGGCGAAATATCGCAGGCGGACGACCCAACTTCAGCCTGCCTGAGTTGTCGGATATTGCAGGTAAAAACCTTGACATTTTCAGGGAACTGCAAGATATCCATAATATTGATTTTCGCACTATTGACTATGTGACTTTTGCACATGACGAAGCAATGTACAAAGCCCTGGAAGCTTCCATGGCCTGGTCGGATTCCGAGATGATCGGGCCAAAGGATTTCAGGAATAGGATTACACCGTTTTTCAATCCAAATCTCAAAACATATCAGTCTGCATTGATCACACACAATTGCTGGCAGGCAACTCCCGGTAAAGTAGTTGATCTGATCCGTCAGCTTGGGATTGACAAGGGTGGTGTTTCGCAGGAAGATTGCGAACTGATTGATGTTCGTAAAGAAAATGGGAAATTTATTATTTTGGTGAAAACCCACGACAAAGAATACATCGAATACGAGACACAATATTTCATTAATGCCCTGGGTCCGCAGGGCAACCAGTTTGCCAAAAAGTTAGGTCACGAAACCGGCCTCTACCCGGTGAAACACCAGGCATTTATTAGCCGTCGCCTCCCATTTATGGGTAACAATGGTATCCCATTGCCAATGATGATCGACCGCAGAAAGTATAAGGGATTTACGGCTGTTTATGGACAGCAACTTGCCGAAACCGGCCAGATTATTGGTTGTGCTTCACCTGCTATCGATCCCATGGAAACCGATAAAAACCTTAAAATTAATTCAAAAGACTTCCTTGAGATCGTTTCCGAGATATTTGTGGATTGGCTGCCCGAGCTTTCTTCGGTAGGTTTCCAGGCCATCTGGGCTGGTTATTATGTTGAGCCGCGCATGATCGTCGATCCTGATGCAGGTCTTTTTATTGGTCTCCGCGGACAAGGATTTATGTTAGGGCAATATCTCGCTAAACTTTATGTCGATCGCTTGATGGGAAAAGAAGTTCCAGAATATTTCGACAGACTGACACTGAAAGGTGATGGGCTGTTGGAGAAGGCGTTTAAGTAGAAAACACCTTACCTAACAGGTTTTTGAAACCTGTTAGGTTTATAGTATGATTGTTTATATTTAGCTTTCTTAAAAGCTGTTTTTACTCTCTGTTTTTCATTGCAAGGTAGCTTATTTCATCCACTGATTTATCATTCCAAAGGTCTTTTTGCCATTTGGTATAATCGAATGGTTCGCGAATGATAAGACTAATGAATCTTTCCGCCTCAACTTCTCCCAATTTAGCGATCAAGGCCTCAAGGCCAACTGTTTTAATTTCTGTATCGGTGTACATTATACGTCAAGTATTTTTACAAATTCAGTTGGATTAATTATTACAATGTTATTATAACGCTCGGCTTTCTTCAATATTCCATCATCTGTTGTTATAAAATATTCTGCACCGCCTTCTATTGCAGAGGCTATATGAAGTGCATCTTTTGCCTTAATCCCGCTATTCATAATAGTTTTTGCAATTTCTAATAACGAATCAGATTCTTCAATATCCACAACGAGATAATGCTTCCACCTACTGATGGCCATTCTTCTTTCTTGAAATGGGTTTTGATTATTTTCATAATCCAAAATGTATGACCAAACCAATTGAAGTTCTCCCATTTTTATCCTCTGTTGGACGAAGAGTTTTGCTTCCGACTCAATTCTGATTCGAATTGATGACTGCTTGTCGAAAGGCCTGTTAAAAGTACAATTATCAAGATAAATCTTCAATTTTTCTTCTTTTAATTAATACACGAAGTTACTTTTATTTATTGAACATGGCTATTTTCGCAAAATATTCTGTTGAACCACGCATGATCGTCGATCCTGATGCCGGGCTATTCATTGGCTTGCGCGGACAGGGCTTTATGTTAGGGCAGTACCTCGCTAAACTTTACGTGGATCGTTTGATGGGAAAAGAAGTTCCTTCTTATTTCGATAGGCTGACGCTGAAAGGTGACGGGCTGTTGGAGAAGGCGTTTAAATAGAATAGAAAAAACCTTCCAGGTTTTTCATAAAGAGATTTCTCCCTTCGGTCGAAATGACAAAGTTGTAGTTTATTGGATTGGGGGAAAGGGAAAGCGGGTGCTCCGCACCCGCTTTCCCTTTCCCTACCTGACAGTCATGAGCTTTGTCATTTCGATGGAGTGCAATCCCGCACGTGCGGGAAGAAATCTATCTTTACGAAAATGATATTCTGATGAAAGCAGAGTTAAAGAGGAAAACAAAAAAAGTGGAACGCAAAAGTAAAATACAGATTTAACACCCCACCTGTTAGGCTTACCTTGTAGCCTGTCTTTATTGGGCTACTGTAAAGTATGTTTATGTGAATTGGCATATTTCAGGGGTTGTGTAAATTTTTGTAAGTTTGCATTTTAACAATATATGTGGTCATGGCAACAGTGAATATTACAGTAAACAAAGATACCAAAATTGGTGCAAGTCTTATCGAAATAGCCCGAAACTTATCTAGGCAATATAAATCGGTGGTTGTACATGATGAAATTTCAGAAGAGGCATGGTTGGTCGAGGAAATGAAAAAATCTCGAAAAACCGGAAAGGGGAACAAAAAGAAAGTGATAGAGTTTTTAAGTGAATAATCATGGAGTATGATATTTCAAAACAGTTTGAAAAAACAGTTTATAAACTTAAAGATAAGACCCTAAAAAATCGCCTTTTAGCAATAATCAACAAAGTCGCTTTTGCACAATCTCTCGAAGAAATTCCAAATCTTACACCTATGAAAGGGCATTCAGGGTTTTACAGAATAAAACTAGGTGATTATCGAGTTGGAATTTCTCTTGAAAATGGTATTGTTTGGTTTTTGTATTTTGGGAAAAGAGATAAATCTACTTACAAGAACTTCCCATAGACTTTTCAAATAACTGATAATATCACTGCTTGCTTTGAAAAACCGAAACCAAAATGTGACTAGTCAGGGGAGAACAAGTTAAAAAGAAAACACAAAACCTTCCAGGTTTTTAAAACCTGGAAGGTTTGCAATATTAAATTTCAATCAGAAAAGGTCTTTCAAGCAAATTTTGAAATCATCAAAAATACTAACTTTAACCACCATATCTTCTGCATAAATTCCTTTAAACTCATATTTACCTGAACTGTCAAGGACAAAGACACTTACGTTTTCATCATTTGGGTTTATAATCCAATACTCTTTAACACCAGCTTTTTCGTAGAGGATAAACTTATCCTTAATGTCTTTTTTTAAAGTTGAAGGCGATACAATTTCAACTATCAGGTCGGGCGCACCAATGCAACCTTTATCATCCAATTTAGCTAGGTCGCATACAACTGTAATGTCAGGCTGTACAACGGTGTAGATATCTTTCTCTTCCAATTTCCCTTCCGTCATTGGTAACCTAACATCAAAGGGAGCTGCATAAACTTTGCAATCGGATTTAGTCTTCAATAATTTGTCATAGAACAAATAAAACAATTTCCCCGAAATATCCTGGTGTTTCCTGGCTGGTGCTGGTGTCATCATATGAATAAACCCATCTAACAATTCCCGCCTTTTGTCGTCAAACCACAACAGGTAATCAGCATAGGTGTATCTTTTATTTATGTCTAAATGAAGAGAATCCATTGTTGTAAAGTTTGTACAAACTTAGTAAATTAAAACCATTTTCCCACCTATTGTTAACCTAATCTAATGTTTAGGTTAAATAACTGTTAAGCCCTTAACCTAAGCTTAACACTTACTTAAATTTCACTTAATTCCCGGCATGTTGCAATCGCCCACCTTTGCAGCAAATTTCAATGAAGAAAATTATTCACATTTTAATTAAAATTTAAAACACTTAACAAATGATGGAAAAAATTAATCTGAAAACTCTGGTATTAATTTTAGCATTAATGGGTGCTATTTTAGCAGGATGTAATAAAGATGATGATACAACAGTGCAAGGCCCCAAAGTTACTGCTCCCACCAACCAGGGAGTTGAACTTGATGGGTCGATCGACCTTACCTTTACTTATACAGCTACTGCAGGTTTTAAATCCTCTGCAATTGAAGCCAGTAATGGAAGTGCAGTTGTAAAAACTAATGGCACTGCAGGTAACACCAGTGGTAATCTTGTAGTAACATTTACGGCAGATGCAGGCGAAGGTGCTGCATCGGTTAAAGTTACGGTAACTGATAACGGTGATCAAAGTGATGATGCGACAGGCGTAATAAATGTTGCTGATCAAATTCCGGTTGTTGAAGTTGGTGGTAATATTACCGAAAACACTATCTGGGAAACTGGTACTATTTATATCCTCCAAAGTCGTATTGCAGTGGTTTCAGGTGTTACCCTGACCATCCAGCCGGGTGCAATTATTAAAGGTGAGGCCGGAACCGGAGCAAACGCAACGGCACTATTAATTGCACGTGGCGGAAAAATTATGGCCGAAGGAAACGAGTCGTCCCCTATTATTTTCACATCTGTTGCCGACGAAATTATACCAGGGCAAATCGAAAGTCCTAATCTTGACCCAACCCTGAATGGCCTCTGGGGTGGACTAATAGTATGTGGCAATGCACCTATTTCAGCGGATGCCTCTTCTGTACAGATTGAAGGTATTCCTCCTTCAGATCAGAATGGCCTTTATGGTGGTGATGTAGCTAACGACAATTCAGGAGTTATCAAATATATTTCCATCCGACATGGTGGAGCCAATATAGGTGAAGGAAACGAAATCAACGGCCTTACACTTGGCGGTGTTGGTTCCGAAACAGTAATCGAAAATGTTGAGATCGTTGCAAACCAGGACGATGGAATCGAATGGTTTGGTGGTACGGTAAACGTGAAAAACGCAATCATTTGGAATACCGGTGACGACGCCATCGATACTGACCAGTCGTGGGGTGGTATGCTCGACAATTTTATCATTATCAATCCGGGCGACGAATGTTTTGAGCTTGATGGACCGGAAGGTGCAATGGTTGCAAAACACACTATTAAGAACGGAACAGCCTATGCCGGCGATGCCCAGGGTTTGGTAGACCTTGATGCTAATTCCGATGTTGACATGATGGATATTTACTTCTTTGGACTTAGTGAAGGCCAGGATTTTGATGAGATTCCAACAGAATATCCCTGCATATTCCAGGCTTTTCAAGCCACGTTACCTGATGGCACAAGTGTTACTGATTTCTTTAAAGGAGGATCAGATGCATTTGTAACGGTAGTCGACGAGGGAGCCAATACAGTTGGTGCTGATGCATCAAAATTCATGAACTGGTCATGGGCCGGTGTATCAGGAAATCTTAGTGGTTTTTAATTGTCAGTCATTAATTACTTTTTATTTCAACTCGCAAGCCTCATTGTGCCTGCGAGTTTTTTTTCATCATGTTGATGAAAGAATCACAATAATTTGGGAGACATGAATTTAATCAGAACCAGCTTTTTGTTATCAATCTTTTTTTTAAGCTCCTTGGTAACGATAGCACAAAATGGCTATATCAGGGGAACTGTATTTGATGATGTTAGCTCGGAAAGCTTACCAGGTGTAACAGTTTTTGTTGAAGGAACTACCTTGGGGGCGATAACAGATTTTGACGGGAAATTCAGCATAACTATACCTGCAAGTACTTACAATGTGCGTGTTTCCTTCATTTCTTACGAAACAATAAATATTGAAGGAGTGCATGTAGAGGGTGGAAAAACGGCACTTTTTGACAACATTCGCTTGAAAGAAGCGAACGTTGAACTCGATGTGGTTGTAATCTCTGCAAAAGCAGTGCGGAATACAGAAACCGCCATGCTATCGATGAAAAAAAAATCGGCCAATGTAATTGATGGGATTTCTGCAGCAAACCTGAGGAAAATTGGCGATTCGGATGCAGCGGAATCTGTGAGAAGGATTCCCGGGGTTTCTATTCAAGAAGGAAAATACGTGTTTGTTCGCGGCCTGGGCGACAGATATACCAAAACCGTTCTAAATGGAATGGATATTCCAGGCCTTGATCCCGACCGGAATTCACTACAGATGGATATATTCCCCACAAGCGTTATTGATAACATTATCGTGATAAAATCCTTTACCGCCGACCTCCCTGCCGATTTTACCGGGGGAGTGGTGAATATCGAAACTAAAGATTTTCCTGAAGAGAAAAAAGCAAAAGTGTCGGCCAGCCTGGGTTACATTCCTTCCATGCACTTCAATAGCGATTACCTGACCTATGACGGAGGAAAAACTGACTGGCTTGGTTACGACGACGGAACACGAGCCATCCCGGCCACTGAAAATATTCCATTCTATTCCGAAGCAGTTGTAAATCCTGATGGGCCCGATGGCACAAGGTTTCGTGAAATCCTTGAAGGTTTTAATCCCACCATGGCTGCCATGAAGCAGAAAAGTTTTATGGATTTTAGTATCGATGCTTCAGCGGGTAACCAGATCAACAAGGAAAAGGTAAGTTGGGGTTACAATGCTGCAATATCCTATAAAAATTATACCGATTACTTCGAGGATGCTGAATTTGGCCGCTACGGCTTATCCAGCGACCCTGGTGTTTTCGAAATGGAAGCACGGGAGTTGCAGCAAGGGGATATTGGGGTAAATTACGTTTTAATTAGTGGTATGGCAGGGCTAGCTATAAAAACTAAAAATTCGAAATACCGCCTTAACTTCCTGCACCTGCAAAATGGCGAATCCAAAGCCGGTGTTTTTGATTATAACAAAACCAACCAGGGAACTGAGTTTAAAGGCTACCAGAATAACCTTGAATATGGCCAGCGATCGCTTACAAATATACTCTTGAATGGGAAACATGTGCTGGGTAGTAAATGGGATCTTGAATGGAAACTTTCTCCAACGCTTTCGAAGATAAACGATCCTGATATTCGCTTCACACGTTACGTTGTAACTGAAGAAGGCAACCTGGTAATCGGTACTGAATCGGGTTTTCCTGAACGCATCTGGAGGGAGCTTGAAGAGGTGAATTACGCCGGGGTAGCCCACGTCAATAAGGAGTATATGGTACGGGGTGAAAAAGCCAAACTACAATTTGGTGGTGCTTATACATACAGAGAGCGCGACTTCATTATCCGTAGTTATGCAATAAATATCAGGAATATACCCCTAACCGGTGACCCGAATGAATTGTTCTACCCCGAAAACCTATGGCCATACCAGGGAAGTGTGAGCCGCGGAACTACCTATGAAGCACGGTTTGAGCCCACCAACCCAAACCAGTTTAACGCCAACTCCATGATGGGGGCAGGGTATATTTCAACCGAATTTAGCCCGTTTAACCGTATGAAAACCATCCTGGGTGTGCGTATGGAAAGTTTTACTCAACGTTATACCGGCCAGGATCAGCTGGGCACTATTGTTCTGGATAATGCAATAGTGCTCGATGCGGTCGATTTCTTTCCATCAATAAACTTTATCTACAGCCTCACCGAAAATCAAAACCTGCGCATGTCATACACCAAAACCATTGCCAGGCCTTCATTCAAAGAGCTTTCGTTTGCTGAAATCTTCGACCCGGTTACAGGCCGTACATTCGTGGGCGGTTTGTTCAGGGATGCGAATGATGTTGAGGGGATCGAATACTGGGATGGAAACCTGGAAAGTACATACATACAAAATATTGATTTGCGCTGGGAATATTACCAGCCGGGAGGACAAACCATTTCCTTAAGTGGATTTTATAAATACTTTGATAACCCGATTGAACTTGTGCAGTATTTTACATTGGTAGGGGCATTTCAACCCAGGAATGTAGGCGATGGGCAGGTTTATGGGATAGAATTGGAACTCAGGAAAAATCTTGATTTCATGGGTGCATATGCCCGAAACTTTTCATTCAACGCCAATATTACAGTCGCAAAATCACAGGTTGAATTAAGCTCAACAGAATTGCAATCCCGGGAAGATAATGCACGTACAGGTCAAACTGTTGATGATTACAGGGATATGTCCGGTCAGGCCCCATATCTTATCAATGCAGGAATTTCGTACAATGGCGGGGAAAAAGGATTCTGGCAAAATCTTGAAGCCGGCCTGTATTACTTTGTACAGGGCCAAACATTATTTCTTGTAGGTATAGCCGACAGGCCCGACATTTACACCGTTCCCTTCCACAGTCTGAATTTTAACGCGAACAAAAGTTTTGGAAAAAACAACAGGATGCAGTTGGGGTTTAAAATTGACAATATCCTGAACGACAAAAAAGAAGCAGTTTATAAATCCTACGAAGCTTCCGACCAATATTTTAGCCGCCTGTCGCCAGGGACAAAATTCACTGTACGTTTTGGGTTCAATATTTGGTAATTGTGTATTCCTGCTGAGAATCTATAGATGGGTATTCCAGAAATATGTAAATTTGACGATGTAATTAACAAGCATAATTTATGAAGAAGTTGATTTTTATTTTCCTGTTTATTTTATCCTCCATTGTGATGTACAGCCAGTCACTCGAATTTATTGATGGCAGTTACTACAAGAACGGGATGTTATATACCGGAACAGATACCAGGTATTACGATAATGGCAGCATTGAATTAAAACAGGCCATTAAAGACGGGCTTGTAGAAGGCCTGGCAACGTATTACTGGGAAAACGGTAAAATGAAAGAACAACGGTCGTATGTTAACAGCCTGAAGGACGGCCTGTGGATCAACTGGAACGAGCAAGGGATTAAAACTGCCGAAGCAAATTATAAGGATGACAAAAAACATGGCCTGTGGTACGTCTGGGATGACAAGGGCGTGATGAGGTATGAAATGCATTACAATGAAGGCAAGAAAGCAGGCACCTGGCTGATGTGGGATAAAGATGGGAAATTAACAGGGGAGAGAGAGTATTGATCCTGAACGATTAGTTTATCTAAAAAATTCGATAAAGAAACCAAGGAGGGCTCAATAACAGGAGTTCTCCTTTTTTTTATTATAAAAATAGATTACTAACCGAATGAAATTTTTAGATTCCTGCCCGCCCTGCCCATGCCGAAACGGCTACGTGCAGGCAGGTGCTTCGCCGAAGCTAAACGGTGGCAGAACTGGCGGGGCGGTTGGAATGACAAAGTTGTAATTTATTGGGTTGACTTTATACACAACGATTGTTATTAGTCGAGACCTCTTCCAGGTTTTTGCTAAGAAAGCATCATTGTTATTTTATTCTGCCATTTTCCTAAATGAGAAACCTGATCTTTGGAGGCCTCATAAGAAAACCTTGTTGGTAGGGCACAAAAAAAGCAACCCATAAATGGACTGCTTAAATAATTTATCAACCAAAAACTTTTATAGAGATTCTTTCAATTTTACTTTTAAGCTTTTTGTTTCGCTTGGATTTACCTTCAAATCTTCGACGAGGCTGTTGTTGTATGAAATGAACGAGAATACCAGGTTGTAATCGCCGGGCATAATACTTTCAAACTCAAAATTACCATCAAAGTCGGTAAAGGTTTCAATATCCGTTCCTTCAATTTTTACGGTTACACCTGCTAATGATTCTCCGGTGGCTAAGTCAAGAACTTCTCCTGATATGGCAGCATCAGCTTTGGGTGGGTTATTTAAAAAATTTGAGGCCATGGCAATTTTTAATCCAAAAATTGCTACCAAAACTATCGCGAAAGAAAAAAATGTCTTTTTCATAATTATCTGTTTTTAATTTGATGCTACAAAGATATACCCAGCCACCCTCGATTCTCATTAAGGCAAGTTTACCATTATGTTAAGTTAGTGTTAATCTCTTGAAGTGCCACAAATTTATATTCATCCTAAATTACTGTTTTACATCAAATTAACCCTTACCAATTAAGACCAAAAATTATCTCTGCGTAACGAATTTAAATCTACACATATGAGGAATAAAGTACTGACTGTCTTCTTGTTGATTTTTCTGGTTTTTACTGGCATGATGGGAAAAGCACAGGATGAAGAAAAAAAGAATCCTTTTGCCAACGGCCAACCCATTGGGTTGGTATATGCTAACTTTCACACCGGTATCAACCAGGGTAATAACCCTGCCGGATTCGAGATCAAGCGTGCTTATTTGGGCTATGAGTTTAAAATGAACAATGAATTCAGTTCGAAAATTGTCATCGACATAGGTAGCCCTGATGATGTTTCTGAGTTTTCACTGTTAAGGCGTTTTGCTTATTTTAAAAATGCATACCTGCAATATAAAAAAGGTAAATTCCAGGCAAAGTTCGGTATTATACCCCTTCAACAATTTAAGCTGCAAGAGACTATTTGGGGTCATCGATATATTGAAAAAACAGTTACAGATGCACAAAGGATGGCTTCGAGTGCTGACCTTGGGGCTTCGATTGATTTTAAACTGAACGATGTTGCGAAATTTGACCTCACCATGATGAATGGCGAAGGTTATTCAAACCTGCAAACCGACGAATCCTTTAAGGTTGGTTTAGGTACAACCATCCGGCCATGGAAAGGACTTGTGCTCAGAGTTTATGGTGATGTGATTACAAAAGGGATAACCCAGACGTTTATTGTTACATTTATTGGTTACCAAATCAAAGACAAGTTCAATATTGGTTTCGAGTATGATTTTACTGATAATTACAAGTTTGAAGATAACAACGACAAAAAGGTAATGTCAACTTATGCCTCATGGGATTTTAACGAAAAGTTTCAGATATTTGGTCGTTATGATTTTGTTACTTCTAATATTCTGGAGGGTGAGGATGTTCCGTGGGACCTGGCTACAGACGGAAGTTCAGTCATCGTGGGAATCCAATACCGTCCAATAAGTAAGGTGAAAATAGCATTGAATTACCAGGATTGGTATCCCTATGCAGCAAACGAATCTAATCTCGCGTTTATATTTCTTAATTTTGAATTCAGGGTATGGTAAACTTTAAACATTTATTTTCGATCGTTATACTTTTGGCATTGGTATGTAGCTCGTGCCGAAAGAGTGATTACCTGGTAGAAACAGATGAAACCATCACCGATAATGGCCAGGGAACAGGAACTGTAACCTGGTACGCGGATCAGAGTTATATTATCGAAGGGTTCGTGTTTGTTAATGATGGACAAACTTTAACCATTGAACCGGGAACTGTGGTTCGGGCAAGAACCGGGCAAGCCGAAAATGCAAGTGCCCTTATCGTTGCCCGTGGGGGAAGAATAATTGCCCAGGGCACAGCTGAAAAACCTATCATTTTTACGGTTGAGGGCGATGACCTTGAAGGAAGCATTCCCCTTGAAAGCCGCGGGTTATGGGGTGGAGTTATTCTGCTTGGTAACGCACCTTTAAATATTTCGGGCAACGAAGCCATCATTGAGGGAATCCCGATAACAGAACCCAGGGGTGTTTTTGGCGGGGACGATCCGAACAATGATGCAGGCATATTGCAATACGTGTCTATTCGGCACGGAGGTACTAACATTGGCGAGGGAAATGAAATTAACGGCCTCACCCTGGGTGGTGTTGGCAGCGGTACAGTGATTGATCATGTTGAAATTATTTCAAATGCTGATGACGGGGTCGAATTTTTTGGTGGAAATGTAAATTGCAAGTACCTGGCCGTGGCCTTTTGCGGTGATGATGCATTTGATTTTGACATGGGTTACCAGGGAAGTGGCCAATTCTGGCTTGCCATCCAGAATTCTGAAACAGGAAATCTAATCGCGGAGCTTGACGGCAGTCCAAGTCATCCTTCCTCAAAACCATATACAATGCCCGTAATACACAATCTTACCGCCTTTGGACGTGGGCAGGAAGCACCAGCCGGACTAATGGGCTTTAAAGTAAACGCTGCAGGAGTGTTTAGGAATTCAATTTTTATTGACCAACAATGGGGAGTGAAAGTGGAATACAATAGCGAATCAGTCAATAGTTTTCAGCAATGGCAAAATGGGAATTTGCAGATTTCAAACAATACATATTACAGCGTGGCTTTCGATACACCCGAATCGATATTTACCATTTCCGGTGATGACCCTGGAGGAGAATTAATTGCCGAGTGGCATGCATATTTTCACGAAGCAAGCAATCAGGTTGAAAATCCGGGTTTGATTATAGAAAATGGTGTTTACAATCCCTTTCCTTCTGATAGTTTTAGTGGCGAAATTGCCCCTCCGGATAATCCATGGCTGGAAACAGTAAACTATCAGGGTGCTTTTAAAAACTTCGATTGGTTGTTAGGATGGTCACTATTAAGCAGGGAAGGCATCATTAAACAATAAATTTCTGAATAATAATAACTTGAAGATTGTCATCCGGAAGGCACGTAACATTTAGTTAACATAAATTTAATCGTATCTTAATAAGTTGTCTCCTATTAAAAAACAGCTAATATATACTTTTGCTGACTATTTATAAAAAAGTATAACATGGAAACTATTTATCTCATTATTGTAATCGTACTGGTAGTACTTGCTGTATCCGACCTTGTGGTTGGGGTAAGTAATGATGCAGTAAATTTTTTAAACTCTGCTATCGGTTCCAAAGTAGCTCCGCTAAAAGTAATCATGACCATTGCCGCTCTTGGAATTATTGTGGGGGCAACCTTTTCGAGCGGTATGATGGAGGTGGCCAGAAAGGGGATTTTCTATCCACAAAATTTCTTTTTTGCAGAAATCATGATCGTTTTCCTTGCGGTGATGATCACTGATGTAATCCTGTTGGATACCTTTAATACTTTTGGTATGCCAACATCAACCACGGTTTCGATTGTATTTGAACTGCTGGGTGCTGCTGTGGCTATCTCGATGCTGAAAGTTTTAAACGATCCTAATGCACTCGACATTAGTGAGTACATAAACACGGGGAAGGCCCTGGCTATTATTTCAGGAATTCTGCTCTCGGTGGTCATTGCATTTACTGTGGGGGCCATTGTTCAATACATTGCCCGCTTGTTGTTTTCGTTTAACTATAAAAGAAACCTTAAGTATTTTGGTGCCATATGGGGTGGGATAGCAATTACGGCTATTACCTACTTTATTTTGATTAAAGGTGCAAAAGGGGCATCTTTTATGTCGGATGAAACCAAAGATTTTATTGCCAATAACTCCTTAGTTATAATCGGGATTAGTTTTGTTGGATGGACTGTTTTGCTTCAGTTAATTTCGATGATCACAAAATTGAACATCCTTAAGTTTATTGTTTTTATCGGGACTTTTGCACTTGCCATGGCATTTGCTGGCAACGACCTTGTGAACTTTATCGGTGTTCCCCTGGCGGGATATGAATCTTATGTTTCCTTTATGGCAAATCCGGGTGCCGATCCTGATGTGTTTGTGATGTCTGACCTAAATGAAAAAGTTGCCACACCAACCTTGTTCCTTTTAATTGCAGGTTTAATTATGGTTATTACTTTATGGACATCTAAAAAAGCAAAGTCGGTTACAAAAACAGAAATCAACCTTGCACGGCAGGATGCCGGATATGAGCGTTTTGGGTCAACAGGTTTAGCCCGTTCAATGGTCCGTGGGGCAAGTAATTTTTCAACGGGTGCAGGTAAACTGCTGCCTGCAGTTATTCGCAACAAGATCGAAAAGCAATTCGACCAGACCGAATACCAAAAACAGCAAAAGGCCCTCGGTGCTGAGGCCCCCTATTTTGATATGATCCGGGCTTCGGTAAACCTGGTAGTAGCAAGTATATTAATCTCCTTTGCTACATCTTTAAAGCTTCCATTGTCCACCACTTATGTAACATTTATGGTTGCCATGGGAACTTCGTTGAGCGATAAGGCATGGGGCCGCGATAGTGCCGTTTACCGGATTACAGGAGTGGCTTCAGTAATTGGTGGTTGGTTCTTTACCGCGTTTTCAGCATTTACTGTAGCTTTCCTGGTTGCCCTGGCCATCAAATTCGGAGGTTTTGTTGCAATAATTATCCTGATTGCACTCGCCGTTTTCTTTGTTTACAGATCACACATCATCCATAAAAAAAGAACAGCAGTTGAAGATGCTGATGAAGCAGAAGAAGATGAAACTATGACGGGTGAAAAAATCATCCAAAAATGTTCAGGGAGTGTTGTTAAATCATTGAATAGGATTTCTGAAATATTATTTGAGTCAACCGAAGGTTTAACCAATGAGGATCTAAAGCAACTCAGAAAAACCCAACGCGAAGTTGATAAAATAAATAAAAATGCAAAGGCGCTGAAAGACAGTATTAGCGAGACTATTTCAAAACTTGACGAGAGTTCTATCGAAACAGGCCAGTTTTATGTTCAAAGTATGGATTACCTGCGCGAAATGGCCCACAGCGTTTCCTTCATTCACAAGCCAAGCCTCGACCATGTTGACAATAACCACAAGGCTTTATTGCAGGTTCAGGCTGTAGAACTCAAAGAACTTGTGAGTATGATACGGGTATTTACCGGACGCAGCATCCAATCAATTAAAGACGGACGTTTTCTACAGATGGAGGAAGCATTGGAAGAACAGCAAAACATATTGACGTTTATTGATGCCAGCAGGAAAAAGCAGGTGAAGCGAATTAAAGCCAATGAAGTTGGAACACGAAACAGCATGTTGTTCCTTGGCTTGTTGTCGGAATATAAAAACCTGACCCTGCAAACGGTTAACCTGTTAAAGTCGTATCGCGATTTTGTCAAGGCCGCTAAAGGCCAAATGGAAGAGGGTTAAATAGTGTTCGTCTATAAAGTCCAACTTCTGCGTTGTTGCTCAAAATCCAAATCCTCATCCCGTACGTACGGGATGAGGATTTGGATTTCTCACACGCCTTGAATTCGACATTTACCTCCCCCGCCCTTTCACTGGTAATGCCGAAGG